>JAEWBL010000205.1 GCA_023391175.1 Pseudomonadota bacterium | reverse complement strand
CGCGTCATGGCGTCGAGCGCGCCGAACGGCTCGTCCATGAGCAGGAGCTTGGGGTCGCAGAGCAGGGCCCGGCAGATGGCCGCCCGCTGGCGCATGCCGCCGGAGAGTTCCCAGGGATGGCGGCTCTCGAAGCCGCCGAGCCCGAAGCGCCCGAGCAGCGCCAGCGCGCGCTCCCGCACCGCCGGGCCCTTGAGCCCGGCGAACTCTGCGGTGATGAGCACGTTGTCGAGAATGGTGCGCCAGTCCAGCAGCACGTCGCGCTGGAAGACGATGCCCATGTTCTGGGGCGGCCCCTTGAGGGCTTGGCCGTCCACGGAGATCGTCCCGGCGCTCGCGTCTTCCAGCCCCGCGATGCACTTGAGCAGCGTGGACTTCCCGCAGCCGCTCGGCCCGAGGATGGAGACGAACTCCCCCTCCTTGACCTCAAGGCCGATGCCTTTCAGCGCAGTGACCGGTCCGCGGGGCGAGCCGTACGTCTTGCGGACGCCGGAGATCGAGAGATAGGCCATCGTCGTGGCATCCGTCCTCGAGGCGACGTGGGCGTTCACTGAATGAACTCGTTGGTGAAGTAGGTCGCGGGGTCCGTGCCGGGCTTGATCGCGCCCGCGTCCACCGCCGACTTCGCCGCCTTGGCCCAGTCGTCCGGCGACTGGTAGCCGATGGGCTTGCCCTTGGTGTTGGGCGTATCGAAGAAGTCGATGGTGAGCTTGATCTGGTCGGCCAGCACCTTCTTGTCCAGCTTGGCGTTGGGGCGCTGCTTGATGATGGCGTCCGCCGCCTCGTCGATGTGGCCGTCGCGGATGTAGGCCCACGCCTTCTGCTGCACCTCGACCAGCTTCTTCAGCGCCTCCTTGCGGCCTTCGATGGTCTTCTCGGTGGCGATGAGGCCGTAGCTCGGGAAGGTGATGCCCACATCTTCGGCAAGGATGGCCTTGGAAGGACGGTTCGCGGCGGCGACGGGAATGGCGGAGGGCTCGGTGGACATGAGGCCATCGGCCCGCTTGGCGGTGTAGGTGCCCCACACGGCGGCCGGGTCCACGAACATCACGTTGACCGTGGAGCGGTCGAGGCCGCCCTGCTTCAGCCAGTAGTCGATGAAGGGCGCCCACGGGCTCGCGGCGAAGACCACGAGGCTCTTGCCCTTGAAGTCGGCGACCTTGGCGATGGGCGAATCCTGGTCGACGAGGACCGCGAGGTCGGTCCTCTTGTCGAAGCCGGCGAACGCCTTGGCGGTGGAGCCGTTCTCGCGCGCCTGCGGCAGGAGGCCGACCTGGATCTGGCCGACGTCCACCTGCCCGGCATTCACCAGCTGGAGCGTGTTGCCGGAGCCGCGGCCGTCCTGGATGTCCACGTCGAGGCCGGCATCCTTGAACCACCCCTTTTCCTTGGCGAGATGCATGCCCGCATGCACGCCCCAGGGCGAGAAATCGAGACCGATCGTCATCTTCTGCTCCGCCGCGGCGGGGCCGGCGGCGAGCGGGCCTGCCAGCAGAGCGGCGGCGGCGACGGCCCGGACGAGGCGGGCGGCGATGGACGTCGTTTTCATTATTGCGATCCCCTCTTCGGCATCGAAATGAGACTATATGGTCCAATACGTCATGCAAGAGGATTTATGCACCAGTCGCAGCAAATGGTTTGTGCAGTTCGTGTCTTGACGGGGGTATCGATCATAACTAACCATTCAGTCCAATAACTCAGGAGATATGTCGTGGGGACACTCACCGGCCTGGAGCGCGCCGCGACCGGCGCGCGCATCGGCGTCGACATCGGCGGCACTTTCACGGACCTCGTGCTCGCCGATGGGCGCGGCGCAGTGTTCCATCGCAAGGTCGCCTCAACCCCCGCGGCTCCCGAGGAAGCGGTTCTGGAGGGCGTCGCCGCCATCATCGCCGATGCCCGGCTAACGCCAGGTGACGTGGCGGAGGTGGTGCACGGCACCACGGTCGGCTCCAACACCCTGCTGCAGAAGGTGGGAGCGCCCACCGGCCTCATCACCACCAAGGGTTTTCGCGACGTGCTGGAGATCGGCCGGCTGCGCACCCCGTCCATGTTCGACCTCCAGTGGGAAAAGCCGGTTCCGCTCGTCGCCCGCCGCTACCGCAAGGAGGTGGCCGAGCGCATCGCCGCCGATGGCACCATCCTCGTGCCGCTGGACGAGGCGGCGGTGCTCGAAGCCGCCCAGGAACTGGTGGATGCCGGCATCACGTCCTTCGCCGTCTGCTTCCTCAACAGCTATCGCAATCCCGCGCACGAGCAGCGCGCCGCCGCGCTCATCGCCGAGCATTTCCCGCAGGTGCGCGTCACAAGCTCCATCTCGGTGCTGCCCGAGGCGAAGGAATATGAGCGCACCAGCACCACCGTGGTGAACGCTTATGTGCGGCCGGTGCTCGAAGCCTATCTCACGCGGCTGGAGCGCGGCCTTGCCGATGCCGGCATCGACGCGCCGCTCCTCGTCTGCAATTCCAACGGCGCCCTCGCCTCGTCAGGCACGGCCCGGGAAAAGCCGGTCTTCTTCATCTCCTCCGGCCGGGCCGCCGGTGTCGTGGGCGGCTCGCGCCTCGGCGAAGCGCTGGATATCAAGGATCTCGTGGTATTCGACATGGGCGGCACCACCGCCTCC
>JAEWBL010000176.1 GCA_023391175.1 Pseudomonadota bacterium | reverse complement strand
CTCTCGGCCTTGTGATCGTGGCTGCGCTTGCCGGCCTGGCGGGGCCGGCTGCGGCCCAGACGCAGAGCCGCTCCTTCACCTGCACCCAGGCTGCAGCCCTCGTTCAATCGAAAGGCGCGGTGGTGCTCGCCACGTCGCCCACCCTTTACGACCGCTACGTGCGGGACCAGAGCTTTTGCGTCTACGACCAGGAGACCCGCCCGGAATGGGTGCCCACGCGGGACAATCCGCAGTGCTTCATCGGCTACAGCTGCTACGTCCCGCTGCGCGGCGGCGGTCTGCGGTAGACGTCCCCGGCGCCTGAATGGGAAAAAGGCCGGGCATTGGCCCGGCCTCTGTCACGGTGCGGCCGGCAATGGCTCAGGCGATGCCGCGCTCCTTGAGCACGCCCTCGATCTCCTCCAGCACGCCGGCATCGTCGATGGTGGCGGGCACGGTCCAGGGATCGTGGTCGGCGATCTTCTTCATGGTGCCGCGCAGGATCTTGCCCGAACGGGTCTTGGGCAGGCGGTTCACGGTGACGGCCAGCTTGAAGGCGGCCACGGGGCCGATGCGGTCGCGCACCAGTCCCACAAGCTCCCGCTCGATCACGTCCGGCGCGCGCCGTTCGCCCGCCTTGAGCACCACAAAGCCGCAGGGCACCTCACCCTTCAGCTCGTCCTTCACGCCGATGACGGCGCACTCGGCGACGTCCGGATGGGAGGCGAGCACCTCCTCCATGCCGCCGGTGGAGAGGCGATGGCCCGCGACGTTGATGATGTCGTCGGTGCGGCCCATGACGAAGACATAGCCGTCGTCATCCAGAAAGCCGGCGTCGGCGGTCTTGTAGTAGCCGGGGAACTCGGCGAGGTAGCTTTCGGCGAACCGGTCGTCCTGCTGCCAGAGGGTGGGCAGGCAGCCGGGAGGCAAGGGCAGCTTCACCACGATGGAGCCCATGGTGCCGGCCGGCACCGGCTTCGACGCCTCGTCCACGATCTGCACGTCGTAGCCGGGCATTGGCACCGTCGGCGAGCCGAGCTTGATGGGGAGGAGACCCAGGCCCACGGGATTGGCGGCGATGGCCCCGCCGGTTTCCGTCTGCCACCAATGGTCCACCACCGGCACCTTCAGCTGCTCCTGCGCCCAGACCACAGTGTCGGGATCCGCCCGCTCGCCGGCGAGGAACAGGGTGCGGAAGCGCGAGAGGTCGCGGCCCTGCTTCAGGAGGCAGTCCGGATCCTCCTTCTTGATGGCGCGAAGAGCGGTCGGCGCGGTGAACAGGGCGACGACGCCGTGCTCCTCGATCACCCGCCAGAAGGCCCCGGCGTCGGGGGTGCCCACGGGCTTGCCCTCATAGACCAGGGTGGTCGCGCCGAGGATCAGCGGCGCGTAGACGATGTAGGAATGGCCCACCACCCAGCCGATGTCGGAGGCGGTCCAGAACACCTCGCCGGGCTTGATGCCGTAGAGGTTCTTCATGCTCCAGTCGAGCGCCACCATGTAGCCGCCGGTGTCGCGCACGACGCCCTTGGGCTTGCCGGTCGTGCCGGAGGTGTAGAGGATGTAGAGCGGATCGGTGGCCAGCATGTCGGCGCAGGGGGCAGCCTTGCCCGCGGCGGCGGCGGCATCGACCGCGGCCTGCCAGTCGAGATCGCGGCCTTCGACAAGCGCACCCGGCCCCTGAGCGCGCTGGAGCACGAGGCAGCTTTCGGGCTTCACCGCCGACATGGAGATGGCGAGGTCCAGGAGCGGCTTGTAGGGCACGACGCGGTTCGGCTCGATGCCGCAGGACGCCGCCAGGATCACCTTCGGCTCGGCATCCTCGATGCGGGTGGCCAGCTCCTTGGCGGCAAACCCGCCGAACACCACCGAATGGATGGCGCCGATGCGGGCGCAGGCCAGCATGGCGCAGATCGCTTCCGGCACCATGGGCATGTAGACGAGCACCCGGTCGCCCTTGCCGACGCCCATGTCCTGAAGCACGGCCGCCAGCGTCGCCGTCTCCTTCAGCATCTCGCCATAGGTCAGCGTGCGCTTGGTGCCAGTGACGGGGCTGTCATAGATCAGGGCCGCCTGATCGCCACGGCCGGCAGCGACATGACGATCGAGCGCATTGTGGCAGACGTTCCCCACCGCATCGGGAAACCAGCGGCCATAGACGCCGGCGTCGGCATCGAAGATGGTTTCCGGTGGGCGGGTCCAGTCGACGCCCCGGGCGGCCTCGGCCCAGAAGGTGGACGGATCGGTCTTCCAGCCGGCATAGGCCTGCGCGTAGCGGCTCGCGCCATCAATGGACATGGACGTCTCCCTCAAGGGTCTTCTTTAGCCCGGTAGTGCCGGGTGCTTTTTTACGGCGCAAGCTCGCACAAATGCGTAAGACGTTTGTCGCCCGAGCCCGCGACCACCTGCGGCAGACTGGTACTTTGGTATCGGGGCCCACCGATTGCACCGCCCTGCCGCCCTCGGCTAGGTTCGCGCTCCAATTCGACCGGAATCCCGGCGCGAACACAAGCATTCGCACGAGTGGGGGGACACGATGGCCGGCATCTACGACCAGGATCTCGATCGGAACGCGGCGAACTTCCAGCCGCTGACACCCCTCGGCTTCCTGGAGCGGGCGGCGAGCGTGTTTCCCGACCGCACCGCCATCCTGCACGGCGGCCTCAAGCGCAATTACCGGGATTTCTACGCCCGCAGCCGCCGCCTGGCCTCGGCGCTGACGAAGGTGGGGGTCGGCGTCGGCGACACGGTGGCCGTCATGCTGCCCAATGCCCCGGCGATGCTGGAAGCGCACTACGGCGTGCCCATGACGGGCGCCGTGCTCAACTCGCTCAACACCCGGCTCGACGCCGCCATCCTCGCCTTCACCCTCGACCACGGCGAGGCGAAGGTGCTCATCACCGACCGCAAATTCTCGCCCGTCATCAAGGCGGCCCTCGCCCTCGCCGTCCGCAAGCCGCTGGTGATCGACTATGACGATCCCGAGTTCACCGGCGCAGGCGAGCGCATCGGCACGATGGAATACGAGGATTTCCTTGCCACCGGCGACGAAGACTTCGCATGGAAGCCGCCGACGGACGAATGGGACGCCATCGCGCTGAACTATACGTCCGGCACCACCGGCGACCCCAAGGGCGTCGTCTATCACCATCGCGGTGCCCACCTGCTGGCGGTCGGCAATGTGGTGACGTGCGCCCTGGGCAAGCATCCGGTCTATCTGTGGACGCTGCCCATGTTCCACTGCAACGGCTGGTGCTTCCCCTGGTCGATCACGCTCGTTGCCGGCACCCATGTGTGCCTGCGGCAGGTGCGGGCGAAGGCCATGTTCGACGCCATCGCCGACCACAAGGTGACGCACATGTGCGGCGCGCCCATCGTCATGTCGACCCTGCTCAACGCGCCGGAGGCGGACAAGCGCCCCCTGCCCGGCCGGGTGGAATTCATCACCGCCGCCGCCCCGCCGCCGGAGGCCGTGCTGGCCGCCATGCAGGATGCCGGCTTCAACGTGGTCCACGTCTACGGGCTCACCGAAGTCTACGGTCCGGCGGTGGTCAACGACTGGCATTCCGAGTGGGACGCGCTCGACGCGAAGCAGCGGGCCTTCCTCAAGTCGCGGCAGGGCGTGCGCTACAGCGCGCTGGAATCCCTCGACGTGATGGACCCGGAAACCATGGTCCCCGTTCCGGCCGATGGCGAGACGCTGGGCGAGGTCATGTTCCGCGGCAACGTGGTGATGAAGGGCTACCTCAAGAACCCCTCCGCCACCGAGAAGGCGTTTGCCGGCGGCTGGTTCCACTCGGGCGACCTCGGGGTGAAGCATCCCGACGGCTACATCCAGCTCAAGGACCGCTCCAAGGACATCATCATCTCGGGCGGCGAGAACATCTCCTCCATCGAGGTGGAAGATGCCCTCTACAAGCATCCGGCGATCGCCGCCGCCGCCGTGGTGGCGAAGCCCGACGAGAAGTGGGGCGAGACCCCCGTCGCCTTCGTCGAGCTGCGCGACGGCATGACCGCGACGGCCGAAGAGATCATCGCCCATTGCCGCACCCATCTCGCGGCGTACAAGTGCCC
>JAEWBL010000200.1 GCA_023391175.1 Pseudomonadota bacterium | reverse complement strand
GATGGGCCCTCCGGTCAAGCCGGAGGGCGACGGCGGGATGAGGCTCCAAAAGGCCGCCCTACCCCCGCGCCCCCTCACTCATCCGCCAGCGGATGAAGGTCGCGCACCATGCTCCTGAGGCGTTCGTCCAGCACGTGGGTGTACATCTGGGTGGTGGAGACATCGGCATGGCCGAGCAGCGTCTGCACCACCCGAAGGTCCGCGCCGTGCGCCAGAAGATGGCTGGCGAAGGCGTGGCGCAGCACGTGGGGGGAGAGCTTGGCCGGGTCGAGCCCGGCGGCCAGCGCCAGTTCCTTCAGGTCGCGCGCCGCCTGCTGGCGGGTCACGTATCCGCTCTCGCTGGAAGACGGAAACAGCCAGCGCGACGCCTCCAGCCCCGCTGCCTTGCGCGCATCGAGATAGCCCGCCATGGCCGCCCGCGCCGGCTCGGACAGCGGCACCAGCCGTTCCTTGCGGCCTTTCCCGGTGACGAGAATGGCATCGCCCTTGGCCCGCGCGGCGGCGGCCGGCAGCGAGACGAGTTCGGAAATGCGCAGGCCGCTGGCATAGAGCAGTTCGACCACGGCGGCGGTGCGCCGGCGCTTCAGCATCTCCGGACGGACCTTGCCGGCGGCCTCGCCCTCTGCCGCAAGAACTTCGGCCGCCCGCGCGTGGGCGGTGTCGATCAAGGTGGAGACCTCCTCCACCGTGAGCACCTTGGGCAAAGGGCGCCCGCGCCTCGGGCCTTCCAGCACGGCGGCGGGATCGTCCCCCCGGTGCCCCTCGGCGTAGAGAAAGCGGAAGAACTGGCGCACGGCAGAGAGGCGCCGCGCCACGGTGGTCGCCTTGTAGCCGCGGGCCGAGAGATCGGCGAGCCAGTCGCGGATGGCGGGCGTGTCGGCGCTCGCGAGGGCGCGGGGGGCGAGAAAGTCCGCGAGGTCGCTGAGGTCGCGCCGGTAGGCGTCCAGCGTGTTGGCGCCCGCCCCGCGCTCCACCGCCTGCATGTCGAGGAAGAGCGCGAGCGGGCCCTGCGCGGCCGGGCCCGCGCCGGTCATTTGCCGATCTTCTCGGGGGCGACGGTGAAGGAGAGTTCCCGCTCCTGCGGCTCCACGCGGGTGGCGAGCGCCCAGAGCGCGGCGTAGCCGAGGCCGCCGAGCACGGCCAGCACCACCAGAATGCGGAAGAGCGTGGGCATCGCTGCCTCCTTCAGGTGCGGGCGCGAATCGCCCGCGGGCACCCCTCTTTCGCCAGAGGTGCCACGGCCGGCGCCGCCGTTCAAGGCGAGGGCCGGCCCAGTGCCTTTTGGCACCAGCGACGCAGCGTCGCCTTGGACGGGCGGCGCGGCGGGTGCTTACCTGCGCCACCCAACGAGGAGGAAACGATGAGCGACATCTGGTTCAAGGCGGGCGAGGCGACGGTGCTGGCGGCGGACGGGCAGGTGACGGACGCCATGCCGGAAGTGCTGATCGGCTCGGTGCGCGGCCCGGTGGGTCAGGCCTTCGCCTCCATGATGGGGCAGGTGCAGGGCCACACCCGCATGTTCGTGGTGCGCGACCTCAACCAGCTGGTGCGTCCGGTGACCATGATGACCACCAAGGCCACCATCCACACCGCCGAATATGTGGACCTGCTCGGCGGCGTGGTGCAGGCGGCCATGGGCGACGCCATCGTCGATTGCGTCAGCGAGGGCATCATCCCCAAGGATCAGGTGGATGAGCTGGCCATGATCATCATGGTGTGGCTCGACCCCCGCTGCCCCGAGGACCCCAACCTCGACAAGGCCGACCTCTACCGCACCAATTACGAGGCGACGAAGCTCGCCATCTCCCGCGCGCTCAAGGGCGAGCCCTCCATCGACGAGCTGATCGCCAACCGCAAGAGCGTGAAGCACTACGCGCTCGAGGGCGTCATCGAGTACTAAAGCCCGGTCACGCTGACGTTGCTGGAGCCGGACCTGCCGCTCGGCTAGGCTCCGGTTCCAGCCCGCGCATTCGGAGGGCGGAGCCGCTGTTTTTTTTTCGCAGCGGCTCCACTCATCCACCGCTTCGGGCGCCGCGTATCGAGAGTATGAATGCCGCCGAGCCCAGTCTCATCCTCGATCTGCCGAAGCCGCGTCGCACCCGACAGCTGCCGGATGGTGGCGTTCGTGTCGTGGGGGGGACGGCCATGAGCGTCCAGCCCGTCGAGCCCCGGGTGGCGTCCTCCGGCGCCGAGCTGAGCGCGATGATCGTCGCCATCGCCAGCCGCGCCGACCGGGAGGCCTTCGCCCGGCTGTTCCGTCATTTCGCGCCGCGGGTGAAATCCTACCTCGTGCGCAGCGGGCTCTCCGCCAATGCCGCCGAGGAGCTGGCGCAGGAGACCCTGCTGACGGTGTGGCGCAAGGCGGCCTATTTCGATCCGACGCGGGCCGCCGCCTCCACCTGGATCTTCACCATCGCCCGCAACCTCTCCATCGACCTCAAGCGCCGCGAGCGCTATGGTGATACCTATCAGGCCGAGACCCACGAGGACGAGGTGGACGAGACCTCGGGCGAGACCATCCTCATGACCGCCGAGCGGGAGGCGCGGGTGCGCGCCGCCCTCGCCAAGTTGTCGGAGGAACAGGCCACCATCGTCCGCCTCTCCTTCTTTCAGGAGAAGCCCCATTCGCAGATCGCGCAGGAGCTGGGCATTCCGCTGGGCACCGCCAAGTCGCGCGTGCGCCTTGCGCTCAACCGTCTGCGTTCCCTGCTGGAAGACCTGAAATGAGTGCTTCGACCCATCCCGGCACCGAGACCCTGCTGCGCTATGCGGCGGGCACGCTGCCGGCCGGTCCCCGCCTGCTGGTGGACGTCCATCTTGACGGCTGCCCCGAATGCCGTGCGGCCGTGACGCGGCTGATGTCCGTCGGCGGCGCCCTGCTTGATAGCTGTGAACCCCTCGCCCTCGCCCCCGACGCGCTCGACCGCGCGCTGGCGCGGCTCGATGCCCGCCCCGTCTCCCGCAATCCCGCCGCGCTCCATCATGCGGAAGCCTCCGGCGCCCCGCGGCGCTGGCCGCTGCCCGAGGGGTTGAAGCTGCCGCCCGGCGTGGTGCTGCCACCGGCGATCGCGTCGCGCCGCATCGGCCGGCTGGTGCCGGTGGCGCCCGGGGTGCGGCTCGGCCTCGTGCATCTGGAGGAAGACCCGGACGCGCAGGTGCTGCTGTTCCGCATCGCGCCCGGCCGCGCCATCCCCCAGCACACCCATGCGGGGCTCGAATTCACCCACGTGATCTGCGGCGGCTTCAGCGATCCGAACGGCCATTACGGCCCCGGCGACCTCGTGGAATGCGACGCGGACATCGACCACTCCCCCCGCGTGGACGCCGATGGGGAATGCCTCTGCCTCGCCGCCTTCGACGGCCGTATCCGCTTCCGCGGCCTGCTGGGCATGGTGACGCGTCCGTTTCTCTGAGCAATTTGGCGCTGCCTTCGCTCAGGCGCCGCGCAGGCTTTTTTGGGCGGCCTTCGCTCAGGCGCCGCGCGGGCTCGGCTGGGCCGGGTGCGTTCGTGAAATCCGCAGCCGTCATCCCCCGGCTCGTCCGGGGGATTCACCCCATCGCCCATCCGCCTTCCGTCTTTCCGGAACCGCTCGGGCCGAGACGTGGATCGCCCGCACAAGGCGGGCGATGACGAGAGAGAAAACGCGCGGGCTTATTGGGGCCAACCCCTCAGAACTGCGTGCGCGTCACGCCCTTCTTCACCACCGCCAGCGCCTCGGTGAGGTCGCTCGCCAGCTCCGCCTTCTGGACGGGGCCGAGGAAGCGGCCCACCGGCACGGTGCGCTTGCCGCTGATGAGGGCGACATCCAGCGTGCCGTGCTCCTCGTCGTCCTCACGCCACAGCCGGGTCCAGAACGGGTTGAGC
>JAEWBL010000193.1 GCA_023391175.1 Pseudomonadota bacterium | reverse complement strand
GGCCACGACGGCGTGGCGCTGCGCTACAATGCGCCGGTCCCCAGCCACGCCCCCCTCGTCTGCGCCGGTGCCCCGCTGCACCCGGCCGCGCTCGAGGCCATGGGCGCACCCGTTTCTTTCAAAGCCGCATTGGA
Organism: Pseudomonadota bacterium; assembly: GCA_023391175.1. Classification (GTDB taxonomy): domain Bacteria; phylum Pseudomonadota; class Alphaproteobacteria; order Rhizobiales; family Xanthobacteraceae; genus Xanthobacter. The sequence goes on along the minus strand of JAEWBL010000193.1, from coordinate 2,613 downwards.
TACGCCATGACCGACACGAAGAAGCAGTTGCCCCACCTGGTATTCGGCGGGGAGCTCACCGCGATCGACAGCTCCGAATTCAAGGATCTGAGCAAGCTCGACATCGTCGGCATTTATCCCGACTATGCCAGCGCCGCGGCCGCCTGGAAGGCGAAGGCGCAGCAGACGGTGGACAACGCCATGATGCGCTACTTCGTGGTACATCTGCACCGCCTCCTCGATCCGGAAACCGGCAAGGTTCAGGGCGGGTGAGGATCAGGTCTCTCGTTCCGCATCCCCTGCGGGACGCAACAACAGTGGGCAAACCATAAGATGTGGCGGCGACTGAGGACCAACCGCGCCTTCAAGGTGGCAGCGGGGACGACGTTTGCGTCCTATTTCAAGCTGGTGGCGCATACGACGGATTTCGTCATCGAGCCGCCGGACGTCTTCGAGGCCATCGACGAGCACCTGCCGGTGATCGTCACCTTCTGGCACGGGCAGCATTTCCTGACGCCGTTCGCCATGAAGCCACACCACAAGGCCAAGGTGCTGATCTCCCGCCATGCGGATGCGGAGATCAACGCCATCGCCGCCGAGAAGCTGGGCGTCGGAACCATTCGCGGCTCCGGCGCCACCTCCAAGCGCGACTTCCACCGCAAGGGGGCGGTCTCCGCCACCTACCAGATGCTGGATACCCTTGCGGAAGGCATCAATGTGGCGATGACGGCCGATGTCCCCAAGATCGCGCGCAAGGTGGGGATGGGCGTCGTTACCATTGCACGCTACTCGGGACGCCCTATCATCCCGGTCGCCATGGCGACCCGTAATCGCATCACCCTGAAGAGCTGGGACCGCGCCAGCCTGAACCTGCCGTTCGGGAAGGGTGCAGCCGTGGCCGGCGCGCCGATCTGGGTCGCCCGCGACGTGGACGAGGCCGGCCTCATCGCCGCCCGCGACCAGGTGCAGGCCGCCCTCGAGGACGTGACGCGCCGGGCCGAGGCCCTGGCCGCACGGACCTCGCGCCGATGAAGGGCCAGCCATGAAAGGCGAGCCATGAAGGCCGCGGCATGAAGGGGCGCAAGCTGCCTCTCACCCTCCGGGCCTACCGGCGGGCGAGTTCCGTGGCGGCGCTGCTGGCGCCGGCCTGGCTCTCCTATCGCGTCCGCAAGGGCAAGGAAGATCCGGCGCGCCTCGCCGAGCGGCGCGGTTATGCCAGCACGGAGCGCCCCCCGGGGCCGCTCGTGTGGGTGCATGGTGCCAGCGTGGGCGAAGTCATCTCCGTCCTGCCGCTGATCGAGCGGCTGACGCAGCGCGGCTTCCGCGTGCTGCTCACTTCCGGCACGCTCACCTCCAGCCGTGTCGCCGAGCGACGGGCGCCGCCCGGCGTCATCCACCAGTTCGTGCCGCTGGATGCCCGCGCCTTCGTCGCGCGCTTCCTCGACCACTGGTCGCCCGACCTCGTGCTGCTCGCTGAATCCGAGCTGTGGCCCAACCTCCTGGCGGAGCTGGGGCGTCGCGGCACGCCCATCGTGCTGGTCAACGGCCGCCTCTCCGAGCGCTCCGCCAACCGCTGGAAGAAGCTGCCCAAGAGCGCGCGGGCGCTGCTCTCCCGCGTCGATCTGTGCCTCGCCCAGAGCGAGGAGGACGGAGCGCGCTTCCAGGCGCTGGGCACGCCGCGCGTGGAAGTCTGCGGCAATCTGAAGTTCGACGTGCCACCCCCTTCCGCCGATTCCGCCGAGCTGCAGCGTCTCGACAAGGCGCTGGGCAAGCGGCCCATCCTGCTCGCCGCCTCCACCCACGAGGGCGAGGAGGCGCTGATGCTGGAGGCGCACGAAATCCTCACCTCCAAGATCCCGGATCTGGTGACGGTGATCGCCCCCCGCCATCCCGAACGCGGGCTGGATGTGGCGGCCCTCGCCCAGGCGGCCGACCTCGGCACCCGCCAGCGCAGCCTCGGCGAACTGCCGGACCGGGAAACCGACATCTATATCGCCGACACCATCGGCGAACTGGGCCTGTTCTATCGCATGGCGCCGGTGGTGTTCATGGGCGGCTCCCTGGTGGAGCACGGCGGGCAGAACCCCATCGAGCCGGCGAAGCTCGGCGCGGTGGTGCTACACGGCCCCCATGTGTGGAACTTCGCCAACATCTACGAGCGGCTGGACGCCGACGAGGGCGCGGCGGAAGTCACCGACGCGCTGGGCATCGCCCGCGCCGCCTATGCCCTCATCAAGGACCCGCAACTGCACGGCGAGATGGCGGACGCGGCACATGCCGCCGTGACCTCGCTGGGCGGCGCGCTCGACCGGACGCTCACGGCCATCGAGCCCTATCTGGTCCACATCCGCCTGCAGGCCCGCTGATGCGGCGCGCGCCCGCCTTCTGGTGGCGCGACCGGCCGGGCCTTGCCGCCACCCTCCTCTCCCCGGTGGCGGCGGTGATCGGGGGCGTGGCGCTGCGCCGGCTCGGGCAGACCGGCGGCACAGTGGACGTGCCGGTGATCTGCATCGGCAATCCAACGGTGGGCGGCGCGGGCAAGACCCCCACCGCCATCGCCCTCATCGAACGGCTCAAGGCGCGCGGCGCGCAGCCCTTCGCTTTGCTGCGCGGCCATGGCGGCAAGGCGAAGGC
>JAEWBL010000170.1 GCA_023391175.1 Pseudomonadota bacterium | reverse complement strand
CGCGGTGACGGTGCTCAACGGCGGCGGCGCCTGAGTCTGTTTCCAGATGTCATGAAGGCCGGTGCCCACGGGTGCCGGCCTTCGTGCGTCCAGCTCCCGCAAAACCTCGGTCGGCCCACGGCAAGTCGTTGCCGGGTCACACTTTGGACGCGATCGGTGGGGTAAAGTCCGACTGGTCGAACCGGCAGTCTTTCGGCCGTGCTCCCCGCCACCAGCCCCAAGCAAAAGTCACATGAAGATGCGCCTGCGCCCGGTCGGTGTTCTCGTCGCCTCTGCCGTTCTCTTCGGCCTTGCCTTCGCTGCGGCCCTGAGCACGGCGGCCCCTGCGGCCGCGCAGAACGACGGCAATCTCTTCGGCAACCTCTTCAAGCCGCCCCAGCCCGCGCAGGAGGCCCCGCGCGAGGATCCCGAGTTGATGGGCCGCATGGAGCGGCTGGAATCGACCCTGCGCCAGCTCACCGGTCAGGTGGAGCAACTCCAATACCGTAACCAGCAGCTCGAGGCGCAGGTGCGCCGCCTGGAAGAGGCGGGCGGCGGTCGCTCCTCCGCGGCACCGGTTGCTGGCCCTGCGGCCGCTCCGGTTCAGGCGCCGGCGGTGCTGCCCTCCGGCCGCCCGGCGGCCTCCCCCGCAGCGCCCGTCCGCCGTTCCGATGCGTTCGATCCCAACATGGACCCCGCCGCACCGGGCGCGCCCCAGCCGCTGGGTTCTGCCGGGAGCGCCGCGCCTCCGGCTCGCACAGTGGATGCCGGCCCCGTTCGCCCGGCCGCTGGTCAGCAAGTCGCGGCGCTGCCGTCCGCCGGCGCCACGGTGCGCGAGCTCTATGATTCCGGACAGGCGCAGCTTCAGCGCCAGGACTACGCGGGAGCGGAACAGACTTTCCGCCAGATCATCCAGTCCTCGCCGAATGACCGCCTGATCGCCGACGCGACTTTCATGCTCGGCGAGAGCCTGTTCCTGCGGCAGAACTATTCCGACGCCGCCGCTTCCTTCCTGGAAGTCTCCACCAAGTACCAGAACTCCGCGCGCGCCCCCGAAGCTCTGCTGCGGCTCGGCCAGTCCCTCGCCGGCCTCGGCGAGAAGGAGACCGCTTGCGCCACCTTCCAGGAGGTGGACCGCAAATATCCCCGCACCGCCTCCTCCGTCCGTCAGGCCGTGGAACGCGAGCAGAAGCGGGTCGGCTGCTGAGGCCAATGGCATCGGATCCCGCAGACCACCCGCGCGGGTCATCCGGATCGATGGATCCAGAAGCCGGCGCGGCCGCGCGCCTCTCTCCCGAATCCGGCACGGTTTCCGACAACGAGCTCGACGCTCTCTTTTCCAGCCTTGCCAGCCACTCCGCCGTCCTCCTCGCCGTTTCCGGCGGTCCCGATTCCACGGCTCTCCTCCATCTCGCCGCCCGCTGGTGCGCCCGGCGCCCGGGTGGTCCGCGACTCTTTGCGGCGACGGTCGATCATGGCTTGAGGCCCGCGGCAGCCGACGAGGCCGCCCAGGTCGCGCGCTTGGCTGCCGGATCGAAGGTGCCCCATCGGACGCTTCGCTGGCAGGGGGAAAAACCTGATCGTGGCCTCCAGGAAGCGGCCCGCGACGCACGCTATGCGCTGCTCGCCGCCGAGGCGCACCGGATCGGCGCGTCCGCGCTCGTCCTTGCGCATACACGCGACGATCAGGCCGAGACGGTTCTGTTCCGGATGGCGCGAGGGTCCGGCCTGACCGGCCTTTCCGGTATGAGTGCCAGAGCGGACCGCGGTGACCTAGCACTGCTAAGACCCTTCCTCGACCTGCCGAAGGCGCGTCTCGTGGCGTCTCTGGACAGCGCGGGGATCCCGTATGCGAGCGACCCATCGAACCTCGACGCGCGCTTTGCCCGTCCGCGCCTGAGGGCGCTGGCACCGGCGTTGGAGCGCGAAGGCCTCGATGCGCGCCGTCTTGCCCGTCTCGCCAGACGCCTCGCCCGTGCAGATCTGGCGCTTGAGGCGGGAACCGACCAGGCGGAAGCGGAACTCATTACCGCCGGATCTGCGGGCATTTCGATCGACGGCGCCCGCTTCGCGGCACTGCCGGAGGAGATCGCCCTGCGGCTGCTGGGCCGCTGCGTCGCGGCGCAGGGCAGGGAAGGGCCAGTGGAGCTGGCCAAGCTCGAGCTTTTGCTGGAGGCGCTTCTGGCCGCGCTGGCGCTTCCGTCTGCTCCATTTCGCCGCACCCTGGCAGGTGCGAGTGTGGCCGTCCGAAGGGGAAAGGTGCTCGTATCGACCGCACCACCCCGGCGCTCCGCCGAAAGGATCGCGACGAATTCAAGTGCGGAGAAGGCGGCTGTCCTTGGCAAGACGGGGCCTCGCTCCTAAATTAGGCGCTGGACGGTGCGGGAGGTTCCAGCGGCGGCGGTGCGTGCGGAGGTATCCCTTCCGTATGGTGAGGCGTCGAGACGGGACCGCCCTTCTGTCCCCACGAGGGTTCAATGAACGCCAATTTACGCAATTTCGCCCTTTGGGTGATCATCGTCCTGTTGCTGCTGGCTCTGTTCTCGCTGTTCAACAGCCCGGGCCAGCGCACCAACGCGAACGAAATCTCCTTCTCGCAGCTCCTCACTGATGTGGACGCCGGCAAGGTGCGCGAGGTCGTGATCGAGGGGCCGAACATCACCGGCACCTATTCCGACCGCTCCGGCTCTTTCCAGACCTACGCGCCGAACGACCCCTCGCTCGTGCAGCGCCTGTATGGCAAGGGCGTGCAGATCACCGCGCGCGCGCCGTCGGACAATGTCCCGTGGTTCGTGAGCCTGCTGCTCTCGTGGCTGCCCTTCCTGGCGCTGATCGGCGTGTGGATCTTCCTGTCGCGCCAGATGCAGGGCGCCGGCGGCAAGGCCATGGGCGTCGGCAAGAGCCGCGCCAAGCTTCTCACCGAGGCGCACGGTCGTGTGACCTTCGACGACGTGGCCGGCATCGACGAGGCCAAGAGCGACCTCACCGAGATCGTGGAATTCCTGCGCGACCCGCAGAAGTTCCAGCGCCTCGGCGGTCGCATCCCGCGCGGCGTGCTGCTCGTCGGCCCGCCTGGTACCGGCAAGACGCTGCTCGCCCGCGCCATTGCGGGTGAGGCCAACGTGCCGTTCTTCACCATCTCTGGCTCGGACTTCGTGGAAATGTTCGTGGGCGTGGGCGCGAGCCGCGTGCGCGACATGTTCGAGCAGGCGAAGAAGAACGCGCCGTGCATCATCTTCATCGACGAGATCGACGCGGTGGGTCGCCACCGTGGCGCCGGCCTCGGCGGCGGCAATGACGAGCGCGAGCAGACTCTCAACCAGCTGCTGGTCGAGATGGACGGCTTCGAGGCGAACGAGGGCATCATCCTCATCGCCGCGACCAACCGTCCGGACGTGCTCGACCCGGCGCTGCTGCGTCCCGGCCGTTTCGACCGTCAGGTCATCGTGCCGAACCCGGACGTGGTCGGCCGCGAGCAGATCTTGAAGGTGCATGCCCGCAAGATTCCCGTCGCGCCCGACGTGAACCTCAAGACTATCGCCCGCGGCACCCCCGGCTTCTCGGGCGCGGACCTCGCCAACCTCTGCAACGAGGCGGCGCTGATGGCGGCCCGGCGCAACAAGCGCATGGTCACCATGTCCGAGTTCGAGGACGCCAAGGACAAGGTGATGATGGGCGCCGAGCGTCGCTCCCTCGTGATGACCGAGGAAGAGAAGATGCTCACGGCCTATCACGAGGGTGGCCATGCCATCGTCGCGCTCAACGTGCCGGCGACCGACCCGGTCCACAAGGCCACCATCATTCCGCGCGGCCGCGCGCTCGGCATGGTCATGCAGCTTCCGGAGCGCGACAAGCTCTCCATGAGCTATGAGCAGATGACGTCGCGGCTCGCCATAATGATGGGCGGACGCGTGGCCGAGGAGCTCGTGTTCGGCCACGACAAGGTGACGTCCGGCGCCGCCTCCGACATCGAGCAGGCGACCCGCCTCGCGAAGATGATGGTGACTCGCTGGGGCTTCTCCGACCTGCTCGGCCAGGTGGCCTATGGCGAGAACAACGAGGACGTGTTCCTCGGCATGTCCATGCAGCGCCATCAGAACGTGTCCGAAGCCACCGCCCAGACCATCGACAAGGAGGTCCGGCGGCTGGTGGACGAGGGCTATTCCGAGGCGAAGCGCATTCTCTCCGAGAAGTACGATGACCTCGAGACGCTGGCCCGCGGCCTTCTCGAATACGAGACCCTCTCGGGCGACGAGATCGTCGACCTCCTCGACGGCAAGACGCCGAACCGGGAGAGCGTGATCGAACCGTCCAACCCGCGCGGGTCGGCCATCCCCACCACCAAGCGCCCCCGTCCCGGCGGCGCCGGCGGCTCCATCGAGCCTCAGCCCCAGGCTTGAGGTCTGTAGGACAGGAAAACGCCCGCGCAAGCGGGCGTTTTTCGTTTGTGACGGGCGCCCTCCTTTGCTTTGTGCTCTCCAGGGCATGGCTCGGAGGGCGGGTTCTGCGCAGAATCCATCGACACGCCCGGCGGCCCGAGTCATAGGCAGGGCTCATGTCCCTCCTCGCCCGCACCTCCATTGTCTCGGCGGCAACCCTCGCGTCCCGCGTGCTGGGCTTTGCGCGGGATGCGGCCACGGCCGCCGTGCTCGGCGTCGGGCCGGTGGCGGATGCGCTGGCTGCGGCCATGGCGCTCCCGTTGCTGGCGCGCCGGCTGCTGGCGGAAGGCGCCTTCAATCTCGCCTTCATTCCGGCGCTCGCCCGAACGCGCGAAGCCGCGGGAGCCGACGATGCGGCGGCCGGCCGCCTGGCGGGCGCGACCCTGCTGCTGCTCTGCGGCCTCCTTCTGGTCGTCGCGGCCGTCGTCGCGCTCTTCATGCCGCAGGTGATCAGTCTGATGGCGCCAGGCTTCGAGGCGGGCGGGCACCGGGCGGACGTCGCAATCCTCTGCGGTCGGGTGGTGGTTCTCTATCTCCCGCTTGCGGCGCTCGCGGCGATCTACGGCGGCATCGCCAATGAAGCCCATCGCGTCCTGCTGCCGGCCTTGGCTCCCGCAGCAGCCAATGTCACGGTGCTCGCGGTCATCGGCGTGCTGCTCGCCAAGGGGCTGATGGAAAGCGACACGGCCGCCTTTGCTATCGCAGCAGCGCAGGTGGGCGCAGGCGCCGCCCAATTCGCCATCATGCGGCGGGCGGCCAGGGCTTGCCCGGCGCTGCCACTGTTCCGTGTGCTGAGGCCTCACGATCTCCGGGCGGCGCTTGGGGTGCTGCGGGCGGCCTCGCCCGCGCTGCTCTTTGCCGGGCTGAGCCAGCTCCGCTTTATCATCGTGGTGGCAGCCGTGTCCGCCAGCCCCGGAGCGGTGGCGGCACTGAACTACGCGCAGCGGCTGATGGACCTTCCCCTTGGTCTCGTCGGCGCCAGCGCCGGTGCCGTCCTCGTGCCGGCGCTGCTCCGGAGGGGGAAGGACGAGGCCGCGGACGATGCCGGCCGAGCGGTGCTGGCGGCGCTTGCCTTCGCC
>JAEWBL010000252.1 GCA_023391175.1 Pseudomonadota bacterium | reverse complement strand
GGGGGGGCGGGCGCGCCGCGCCCGGCCGGTGGGGCTCTTGGCGATGTTGAGGGCGATGAGGGCGCCGATGAGCAACGCTCCCGCGGAGACCCAGTACCAGTTCAGAGCGCCCGTCACCCGCCAGCCGAAGAGGGTGATGCGGGCCACGGACATGCCGTCCGGCCCGCCGGTCAGCTCGGTCTCGCTGTGCAGGATAAGGGCGATGATGACGCCGAAGCCGAGGGTGGCGATGGCGAGGTAATAGCCCTTCAGCTTCAGGATCGGCCGCCCCACCAGCCAGGCGATAAGGCCGGAGAGCACCGCCCCGAGCAGCAGGCACAGCAGCGGATCGAGCCCGAGCCGCGCCGGCCCGATGGCCACCGCATAGGCGCCGATGCCGAGGAAGCCGGCATGGCCGAGGCTCACCTGTCCCGCATAGCCCATGAGGATGGTGAGGCCGAGGGCGGCGAGGGAGAAGATCCACACCAGTGCGGCGACGCGCAGGTGGAAGGAGGTGGGGGCGATCATGGGCACCACCGCCATGATCAGCGCGAGGGCGATGAGCGGGGTGAGGCGGGAGCGCAGGATGGCCTTCATCACACGCGCTCCACGGTGCGGCTGCCGAACAGGCCGCGCGGCATGAACAGCAGCACGACGAGGATCATCAGGAACGCCACCGCGTCCTTGTAGGTGGAGGAGAGGTAGCCGGCCGCGAATGTCTCGATGAGGCCGATGAGGAGGCCACCCACCACGGCGCCCACGGGATTGCCCATGCCGCCCAGCATGGCCGCCGCGAAGCCCTTCAGGGTGAAGAGGGTGCCGATGTCGTAGCGGGTGAGCGTGATCGGCGTCGCCACCACGCCGGCGAGCGCGCCCATGGCCGCCGAGAGGCTGAAGGCGAGGGCGAGTACGAGCGCGACATTGATGCCCACCAGCTTCGCCGCCAGCCGGTTGGCGGCGGTGGCAAGCACCGCCTTGCCCACCAAAGTGTGCTCCAGGAACAGATAGAGCGCCACCACGAGGGCGAGCGCGGTGCCCATCACCCACAGGCTCTGAGGCAGGATGGTCGCCCCGGCGACCGGGATGGGCGTGTCGCCCGAGAAGGCGGGCAGCGAGTGGAACTGCTTGTCGAAGATGATCTGCGACACGCCCTTGATGAAAATGGACGCGCCGATGGTGATCATGATGAGCGTCACCGGCGAGGCGCCGCGGGCGGGCTCGATGGCGAGCCGGTGCAGCAGCAGGCCCACCAGCACGGCAGCGACCACCGCGATCAGCGCCGCGACAGGCAGCGCGAGCCCGGCCGCCATGAGGAAGACGGTGCCCATGCCGCCGATCATGACGAAATCGCCCTGGGCGAAATTGATCACGTCGGAGGCGTTGTAGATCAGCGTGAAGCCGAGGGCGATGAGCGCGTAAATGGCGCCGACCGTCAGCCCCGAAAAGGCGAGCTGGAGAAATTCGGACATGTCCTCACGCCGTCTGTGTGGCGGCGCCGCAGGGGCGCCGCCGCGGTGGAGATCGGGTGTGCGAAGCGATCAGCGGGCCGGGGCTTCGAGCGCCCAGTCGCCGTTGCGGATCACCAGCATGCGGAACGAGTCCGTGCCGAGGCCGAGATGGTCGGCGGGGGCGAAGGTGTAGATGCCGGTGACGCCCACATAGCCCTTGGTGGCTTCCAGCGCGTCGCGGATCTTCTTCGGGTCCGAAGACTTCGCGCTCTCGATGGCCCGGGCGACGAGCTGGATGCCGTCATAGCCGTAGCCGCCGAAGGTGGAGACCGGCTGGCCCGTGGCCTTCTCGTAGGAGGTCTTGTACTCCGCCACCACCGGCTTTTGCGGGTCGTTGTCCGCCAGCTTGTCGCCGATCAGGATGGCCGGAGCCGGCAGGCGAACGCCCTCGGCGGCCGGGCCGGCGAGCTCGATGAAGCTCTTCGAGGCGACGCCGTGGCTCTGGTAGAGCGGCAGCTTTATGCCGAGCTGGGCGTAGTTGCGCGTCACGATGGCCGGGCCCTGGCCGAAGCCGGGGTTGAGCACGGCTTCCACGCCCGCGGTGTTCTTGATCTTGTTGAGCTGGGGCGTCATGTCGGAATCGGTGGCGCCGTAGCTTTCGTCGGCGACGATGGTGATGCCGTACTGGCCGATCACCTTGAGGCACTGGTTGCGCATGGACTTGCCGAAGCCGTCCGTGCCCGAGATCATCCCGATCTTGGTGATGCCGCGCGCTTTCATGTCCTCGAAGATCTTCTGGCAGGCGGTCTTGTCGGTGTGCGGCGTCTTGAAGACGAAGGCGCGCACCGGCTCGATGATCTCGATACCGCCGGCGAGCGAGACGAAGGGAATGCCGGCTTCCTCGAACACCGGGATCATGGCCATGGTGGCGCCGGTGGAGGTGCCGCCGACCATGGCGACGACCTTGTCGTCCTCCACGAGGCGGGTGGCGAAGGTGCGCGCCTTGTTGGCGTCGCCGCCGTCGTCATAGAGCACCAGCTCCACCGGCCGGCCGAGGAGGCCGCCCTTCTTGTTCAGCTCGTCCACATAGAGCTTGAGCGTCTTGGCTTCGGGATCGCCGAGGAAGGCGGCGGGGCCGGTGGCAGAGACCACCGAACCGATCTTGATGGGATCGGCGGCAAAGGCAGGGCTGGTGAGCGCCGGGCCGGCGACAAAGGTCGCGAGCATGAGGGCAGCCGCGCGCAGCATCGGCCGCAGGGGTGCGGGCGTATCCATGAAGCGTTCCTCCTAAAGGTCCATTTCGGGCCGAGGAGCGGGTTGTCCCGCCTCCATCCGCAGGTCATTCGACCGCAGAGGCCTGAACCATATAATTAACCGGCCGGATGGTCAATTGTTCGCGCGCGGTTTCCTTAAACCCTTGCCGCGGACGCACTTGCGCTGGATCATTGATCGACCGGGCGGACAATATTTGGTATCTGAACCCCATTCCCAGTGATGGTGGACGATTGCAGCAGGCCCTGTCGGGCGGCGATCGAGATGGACAGGCAAGATGGCTCGCACGCGTGCTCAGGATTACGAGGCCAAACGGGAGGCCATCCTCCACAAGTCGGCGGAGCTGTTTGCGCAATTCGGCTATTCCGGCACCTCGATCACCATGATCGCGGACGCCTGCGGTGCCTCGAAGGCGCTGCTCTACCATTACTATCCGGACAAGGAGGCGGTGCTCTTCGACATCCTGTCGACGCATCTGGAGCAGCTTATCGCGGGCGCCGAGAAGGCGATCGCCGAAGCGCCGGAGGGCGGCCGCATCTACGCCATGTCCGCCTCGCTGCTCGATGCCTACAAGGATGCCGACGCCGAGCATCAGGTGCAGATCGCGAACCTGAAGCTGCTCAACAGCGACCGCCAGGACGCCTTGCGCGCGCTGGAGCGCAAGCTCGTGACGCTGCTCGCCGATGCCATCGCGGAGGAGGTGCCGTCCGTTGGGCGCGGGCCGATGTTGAAGCCCATCACCATGTCGGCCTTCGGCATGCTCAACTGGCAATACCTCTGGTTTCGCGACGGACGGGGGCTGACGCGGGCCGACTATGCGCGCCTCGTCACCGGCCTCATCAAGGCAGGAGCGGAGGAGGCGCTGCGCGGCATGGCCGCGCCGGAGG
>JAEWBL010000062.1 GCA_023391175.1 Pseudomonadota bacterium | reverse complement strand
CCGGTGATCAGGCCCGTGGCGATCCCGGGTCCGAAGATGCCGAGGCCGAGCAGCGCGAGTGCCGCCAGCACGGCGGACAGGGCCTGGCTAACGGTGGGTTGGGCATCGCCGTAGGAGGTGGCGAACTGGGAGAACAGCCCGGAACCGATGCCGACGATGACGGCCAGCACCATCACCTTAACGCCCGACGCGACGATGTTGCCGAGCAGCTTCTCAGCGAGGAAGGCGGTCTTCCCGAAGAAGGCGAAGGGGATGAGCACAAAGCCGGCGAGCGTCGTCAGCTTGAACTCGATGAGGGTGACGAAGAGCTGCACCGCAAGGATGAAGAAGGCGATCAGGATCAGCAGCCATGAGATCAGCAGCACGGCGATCTGCACGGCGTTGACGAAGAGCGCCACAGGCCCGGTGAGCTGGCTGGCCGCATCGAGCAACGGCTGCCCCGCAGTGAGCCCCACTTCCGCGAGGCGGCCCGGCCGCAGGAACTCCGCCGTGCTGATGGAGGAACCGGCGGCCTTGAGGCCGAGGCCGGCGAAGCTCTCGAACACGATTTTGGCGAGCGCGTTGAAGTTGCCGATGATCCAGGCGAAGAAGCCGATGGCGAGGGTTTTGCTCACCAGCCGGCGCGTGACATCCTCATCCGCACCCCAGGCCCAGAACAGGCCGGCAAGGGTAATGTCGAGGGCGATCAGGATGGAGGAGAGGCCCATCACCTCGCCTTTGATCAGGCCGAAGCCGGAATCGATGTAGCTGGTGAAGGTGTTGAGGAAGGCGTCGATGACGCCGACGTCGTTCATGGTGCCGCTCCGTCCACGGGCTTGCCGAAGAAGCGGCGGCGGTTCGCCTCCCAGACGGCAGCGCAGCGCGGATCGATGGGATCTGCCGCCTCCAGCGTGGCGCAGCTCTTGAGATTGGCCGAGGAGACGCTTCTCGCCGGCACGCTGGTTAAGACGACCGGCTCCACCTGCCGACCGGATGCCATGGCCAGAGCCGCGATCACCGACCCGACCAGCCCGGCGACAACAAGGGTTCGGAGAGCGGTGCTTTGATCCATGGCCCGCCCTCAATTCCCGCGGAACATGGTGACAGCGGAGGGCTGGTAACTCGACGGGGACGAGAAGCGCCGGTAGCGCTCCTGCCCCTCCGAGACAGCCGTCGCCCGTTCAGCTTCGGACAAGGCCTGCGCTCGGCCATTGGCGGCCACCACGGCGGTGAGGTCGGAGAGCTGCTGGGCCTGAAGTGCCTGGATCTGGTTGCCCGCCTGCATGGCCTGCAGCGCACCGGTCGCCGCCTGGCTCTGCCCGACCAGCGTCGAGGCCTGGGTGCGGCCGGCATCGAGATTGCCGACGACGCCCGCCTGCACCCGCAGCGCATCCTGAAGGCCGGCGACCGTGGTCTCCCAGCGGCTCCTGGCCTGCGTGACAAGGGCGGCATCCGAACTGCTCAGGGAGACCGAGCCATACTGGCCCTGGAAAGCCTGATCGATGGCGCCGACGTCATAGGCGATCTTCTGGGCCTGCCCGAGCAACTGCTGGGTGCGCTGGGCGGACTGCTGGAGCGCGCTGAGGGAAGAGTACGGCAGGCTCGCCAGGTTGCGGGCCTGGTTGATCAGCATCTGCGCTTCGTTCTGCAGCGAGGTGATCTGATTGGTGACCTGTTGCAGGGCGCGGGTCGCCTGAAGGAGGTTCTGCGCATAGTTGGAGGGGTCATAGACCACATATTGCGCGGCCGCCGGCGCCAGCGAGTACGCGAGGAGCGGCGCGGCCAGAAGTACCGCCCGCAATGAGCTGCGGATCATGGGCGTGTCTCCAGATTGTCGAGGGTGGGAATGAGGTCGGCGGCCCAGCCGAGGCCGCGATGGTGCAGCCAGGCGGCGAGGAAGCCGCCGCGCCCCTGCTCGGCAAAGATCTGCGAGAGCGCGGCCTGGTCGGTCTTGGACGAAGTGGCGCACAGGGCCAGAGCCACCTGCGACAGGCCGAGCTCGAACAGGCGGTTGCCGCGCCGGGACTGGCAGTAATAGTCCCGCTTGGGTGTTGCCCGGGCGAGGATCTCGATCTGCCGGTCGTTGAGGCCGAAGCGCCGGTAGATGGCCGTGATCTGGGGCTCCACCGCCCGCTCGTTGGGGAGCAGTAGCCGCGTCTGGCAGCTTTCTATGATGGCGGGGGCGATGGCGGAGCCGTCGATATCCGAGAGGGACTGGGTGGCGAAGACGACGCTGGCGTTCTTCTTACGAAGGGTCTTCAGCCATTCCCGGAGCTGCCCGGTGAAGCCCGGATCATCGAGCGCCAGCCATCCCTCGTCGATGATGAGGAGGGTGGGCGATCCGTCCAGCCGGTCCTCGATGCGGTGGAAGAGATAGGAGAGCACCGCCGGCGCCGCGCTAGTGCCGATCAGCCCTTCGGTCTCGAAGGCCTGGACGGAGGCCTTCCCCAGATGCTCGACCTCGGCATCGAGCAGCCGGCCATGGGCGCCGCCGATGCAATAGGGGCGCAGGGCCTGCTTCAGCGCGTTGGACTGGAGGAGGACCGCGAGACCGGTGAGGGTTCGCTCCTCCACGGGTGCGGAGGCCAGCGAAATGAGCGCCGACCAGATATGCTCCTTCACCTCCGGGGTGATGGAGAGGCCTTCGCGGGCGAGGATCGCCACAATCCAGTCTGCGGCCCAGGTGCGTTCGGAAATCTCATCTACACAGGCGAGCGGCTGGAGCGCGATGCTGTCTTCCGCGAGGCTGCCGCCCAGATCGTGCCAGTCCCCGCCCATGGCGAGGGCGGCCGCCCGGATGCTGCCGCCGAAGTCGAAGGCGAACACCCGGGAGCCGGCATAGCGCCGGAACTGCAGGGCCATGAGCGCGAGCAGCACGGACTTGCCGGCGCCGGTCGGCCCGACCACCAGCGTGTGGCCCACATCCCCCACATGGAGCGAAAAGCGGAACGGGGTGGAGCCTTCCGTCTTCCCGTAAAGCAGAGGGGGTGCCGAAAAATGCCCGTCCTGTTCGTCTCCGGCCCAGACCGCCGACAGTGGGATCATGTGCGCGAGGTTGAGGGTGGAAATGGGCGGCTGGCGGACATTGGCATAGACGTGCCCGGGGAGGCTGCCGAGCCAGGCATCCACTGCATTGAGGGTCTCCGCCATGGCCGTGAAGTCCCGGCCCTGGATCACCTTCTCCACAAGCCGCAACTTCTCGTCGGCGATGCGGGGATCGGCGTCCGAGATCGTTACCGTGGCGGCGACATAGGCAATGCCGGCATGATCGGCGCCGAGCTCCTGTAGGGCGAGGTCGGCGTCCTCCGCCTTGTTGGCGGCATCGGAATCCACCAGCACCGAGGCCTCGTTGGTTATCACCTCCTTGAGGATGGCGGCGATGGACTTGCGCTTGGCGAACCACTGCCGGCGGATCTTCGTGAGGAGCCGGATGGCGTCGGTCTTGTCGAGGAGGATGGCGCGGGTGGACCAGCGATAGGGAAAGGCCAGCCGGTTGAGCTCGTCGAGGATCCCCGGCGTCGTCGCCGTGGGAAAACCCACGATGGTGAGGATGCGCAAGTGCTCCGTGCCCAACATGGGCTCGAGCCCACCGGTGAGAGGCTGGTCGGCGAGGAGAGCATCCAGGTACATGGGCGTCTCGGGAACACGCACCCGCTGGCGCCGGGTCGAGACGCAGCCGTGGAGATAGGTCAGGGTCTCGGCGTCATCGAGCCAGTGGCACTCGGGCATGAAGGCCTCGACCAGCCGCAGCACCCGGTCCGTGCGATCGATGAAAGCGCTCAGTACCCCGTGGGGATCGACGCCGTCGCGTGCACGACCCTCATAGAGCCAACTCTCCGCCCGTGCGGCATCCTCCGCCGGCGGGAGCCAACAGAAGGTGAGGAAATAGCTCGACTCGAAATGGCTGCCGGCCTCGGCGAAGCCAGCCTTGCGCTCGGCATCCACCAGCGCCGAGGCCGGATCGGGGAAGGTGCTCTCGGGATAGACCCCCGCCTCATGCCGCTGGGCCTCCACGAACAATGCCCAGCCGGAGCCGAGGTGGCGGAAGGCGCTGTTGAGGCGACTTGCCACCGCCACCAACTCGGCCGGCACGGCGGACTCAAGGTCCGGGCCGCGGAAGCGCGCCGTGCGCTGGAAGCTGCCATCCTTGTTGAGGACGACGCCTAGGGCAACGAGGGCCGCCCACGGCAAATA
>JAEWBL010000013.1 GCA_023391175.1 Pseudomonadota bacterium | reverse complement strand
GCCTTCGGCAGCCCTGCAGGGGCCGTTTTCCATCCGGATGGACTGGTCAGAAGGGCATCCTCATGCTAGTTACATGTAACTTATGAGGTAGCTGCCATGTCATCCGCGTCCAGGCCCAAGTCCTCGCGCGTGAAGGTCGGAGAGCATCGCGCACGACTGCGCGCCCAGGGGCTTCGGCCGATCCAGATCTGGGTGCCGGATGTGCGGGCACCCGCGTTTCGAGCGGAAGCGCGGCGCCAGTCGCTGGCTGTCGCATCGAGCGCGCAGGCCGGCGATGATCAAGCCTTCATTGATGCCGTGTCCGACTGGGGCGACGAATGAGGCGCGGCGAAGTGTGGACCGTTGCCGGAGGCCAGGACTACGCCGGAAAGCCGCGCCCGGTGGTCATCGTGCAGGACGACAGTTTCGATGGAACGGACTCCCTCACCATCTGCGCCTTCACGACCGACGAGAGGGAGGCCCCGCTGTTCAGGCTGGTAGTCCAGCCGAACGAGAGAAATGGCCTGCGCGCGGTCTGCCGCCTGATGGTCGACAAGATCACGACGGTTCGGAAGGCGAAGTTTGGGCAGCAGGTCGGTCGCCTGGACGACGAGGACATGGTCCGGCTCAATCAGGCGATGATCGTCTTCCTCGGGCTGGCCGCGTCGCCACGGGCAAGCCGGAAAGAGAGTGAGCCATGATGTGCGGCGTCCCCGCTGTTCGAGCGTTATGCGACGCGGGGCGAAACGGTGGGCTGTGGCGTGGATATCGGCCCTTCGTCCGAGCGCGGTCCCGGGCGAAGCTGGCGTCATGGCGAGAACGCGACGACCTCCCCCTTCCGGCGCATCCGCCGAGCTTGAGGCCCTGCTGGGTTATCCTTGGCCGTTTGCGGGCCGACCACCGAAGCACGATCCCGCAACCTGGATCGTCACCGATGACTGGCCCGAAGCTGTGCCGGTCACAGAGGCCGAGATCGACGTTTTCGAGCGCTGGTTCGGAGACCTGTTCGATGATCTGCTCGGCCGGGACACATGATCCTCTCGGGAGATACCTGTCATGACCGCACCTTTGCGGGCCGCCCTCTATCTGCGCGTCTCGACGGTGCGCCAGGCCGAGCACGATGTCTCCATCCCCGACCAGAGACGCCAGGGAGAAGCCTGGTGCGCCGCCCGCGGCTACCAGCTGGTAGAGACCTATGTGGAGCCGGGCGCATCCGCCACCAATGACCGCCGCCCCGAGTTCCAGCGGATGATCGAAGCGGGCACGTCCAAGCCCGCGCCCTTCGACGTGGTGATCGTCCACTCGTTCAGCCGCTTCTTCCGCGATCATTTCGAGCTGGAATTCTACGTCCGAAAGCTGGCGAAGAACGGCGTGAAGCTCGTCTCCATCACCCAGGAGATGGGCGACGACCCCATGCACGTCATGATGCGCCAGATCATGGCGCTGTTCGACGAGTATCAATCGAAGGAAAACGCCAAGCATGTGATGCGGGCCTTGAAGGAGAATGCCCGACAAGGCTTCTGGAACGGCGCCCTGCCGCCGATCGGCTATCGCATCGTCGCGGCGGAGCAGCGCGGAGCGAAGACCAAGAAGAAGCTGGAGATCGACCCGCTCCACGCCGAGACCGTGCGGCTGATTTACCGCCTTGCGCTGGAAGGCGACGGGACTACCGGCCAGATGGGCGTCAAGAACATCGTCAGTTATCTCAATAGCCGCCGCATCTTCACCCGCGACGGTGGGCGCTGGGGCATCGGGCAGGTTCACCGCATCCTGACCCGCCGCACCTATATGGGCGAACATGAGTTCAACAAGCGGTCCAAGACCAAGGAGCTGAAGCCGGTCAGCGAGATCGTCACCGTTCCGGTTCCGCCGATCATCGACCGGGAGACGTTCGACACGGTGCAGGCGCTCTTGAAGGCTCGCAACCCCAAGGTCATCCCCTCCGCCGTCATCAGCGGCCCGACAATGCTGACCGGGCTTATCCATTGCGCCAAGTGCGGCGGCGCCATGACTATCCGCACCGGCAAGGGCGGACGCTACCGTTACTACGCCTGCTCCATGAAGGCGCGGCAGGGGCCGACCGCCTGCACCGGCATGGCGGTGCCGATGGAAAAGCTGGACGATCTTGTCGCCAGTCATCTGGAGGAACGCCTGCTCCAGCCGGAGCGGCTGGAAACGATTCTCGCCACAGTGCTCGATCGGAGGCAGGAGCGATCCGAGCGCCAGCGCGAGCATATCTCCGAGTTGAACAGGCGTGCAGCCGAGTCTGAAGCCCGCCTCAGGCGGCTTTATGACGCCATAGAGGCCGGCGTCGCCGATCTTGACGACCCAGCGCTAAAGGACCGCATCGTCGGCCTCAAGGCCATCCGCGATCAGGCCAAGGCTGCCGCCGAACGCGCCCAGGCCATGCTCCAGAACGCCGGAAGCAAGGCCGTTACGCCGCAGATGCTGAGCAAATTCGCCGAAGCTGCGCGTCAGCGCATCCGACTAGAAGGCGGCGGCTATCGCCGCGACCATCTCCGCGCGCTTGCTCAGCGCGTCGAGGTGGCCGAGAGCGAGGTTCGGATCATGGGATCGAAATCCCGGCTGCTTCAAACGCTGGTATCGGGGAATGGCGTAAACGCAGTGCCTACTCAGGGACTGAAATGGCGGAAGGGGTGTCTGACATACTATCGTTCGCCAAAGGTCGGGTGCGTTCGCTGTAGTCGGATTTACCCTATATATTTCAACGCACATCGATCAGTTTCGGTTGCTCAGGCCCGCTGACGTTCGCTACAATCCGCGTCGCCTGCTAGGGCAGATGCTGGGGCAGCGCTGGGGCAGAGATGGGCCGCGAGACGAAGAGGCTAACCGCGCGAACGGTCGCGACGCTGACCAAAGCCGGGCGGCACGCCGATGGCGGCAACCTCTATCTGTCCATCTCCACGAACGGAGGGCGACGGTGGATATTCCTCTATCGTTGGGGTGGAAAGCAGCTTGAGATGGGGCTTGGATCGGCGCGCGACGTGTCGCTCGCGCGCGCCCGTGAATTGGCAGACGCAGCTCGTGCGCAGCTCGCCGAGGGCTTGAACCCGCTGGCGAGCCGGAAAGCTGAGGAGGTCATTCCCACCTTCGGCGAGGCTGCCGACGCGCTTGTGGATGACATCGCCTCCGGCTTTCGGAACGCGAAGCACATCGAGCAATGGCGCATGACCCTGACGGAGTATGCCGCGCCCCTGCGGAAGAAATCTGTGGCGGATATCACCACCGAAGACGTGCTGGCGGTCCTGAAGCCCCTTTGGGCCGCGAAGCAGGAGACGGCCTCCCGCCTTCGCGGCCGGATCGAGCGCGTGCTGGACGCCGCCAAGGCCAAAGGCCATCGCAGCGGTGAAAACCCGGCTCGGTGGCGTGGTCATCTCGATGCGCTGCTGCCTAAGCGGCAGAAGCTCCAGCGGGGGCACCACGCAGCAATGCCCTACAGCGACGTGCCCGCTTTCGTGAAACGGCTACGCGCGCTCCATGGCACCACGGCTCTCGCCTTCCAGTTCCTCATCCTCACAGCCGCACGCACAGGCGAGGTGAGGGGCGTGACATGGGCGGAAATGGACCTCGATGCCAAGCTATGGACGGTTCCGGCGACGCGGATGAAGGCGGGCAGGGTGCACCGAGTGCCCCTGTCGCCCACCGCCATTGATGTGCTGGCGCGCGCGAAAGAGTTGCAGGAAAAGCCCGCCGGACATGCGCTCATTTTCCCAGGCGCCAAGGCGGACAGGCCTTTGTCGGTGATGGCGTTCGACATGCAACTCAGGCGTCTGGAACTGGATGTGACGACGCACGGCTTCCGGTCGTCATTCCGGGACTGGGCAGGCGAGGAGACGAGCTTTCCCCGCGAGATTGCCGAGGCCGCGTTAGCCCACACCGTGGGCGACGCTACCGAGCGCGCCTACCGCCGCGCGGATGCGCTCGAGAAACGCCGGAAGTTGATGGAGGCGTGGGCCGGATTCGTATCGGGGGCAGTACCCGCCGCCAAGGGCAGCAAACGGAAATCGACGCACTGAAATCGGCGCCCTCGATCGACGGCCTGGCAGTCGATAGCGGGGACATCTGCTTCCGCACGGTTGCGGGCCGTTTTGGACGCCACCATTCTGCAGTGGAACGAACACTGAACGAGGGTCTGATGGCCGCGGCAGTTGCAAAGTCCAGCGCTCGACTGGCAGTGGCTCACCTCGAATGGTGGAGCCCGCAGCAGGCGCTCACCATGATCCTCACCGGCGACGAAGCCGCCGCCGATGCGGCCGCAATCCAGAATTTCGCGGACTTTGAGGAGGAAATGAAGAGACGCGAGCTGGCGGCGTGGATCGGGCAAGCGATTGATGAGCTCTACGGCGCGATTCGGGGCGCACCGCTGATCGAATGCGAGGGCCGTCGGATAGATGGCGAAGAAGCTCAGTGCTCTCTTCGGGGACGGCGGCTCAGAGAGAACGAGATCCGCAGCATCGTGGCGGACGAGATTCACGACCAGGACAGGTTGGCCGCATGGCGTCTGGTGCTGAGGGGTAATGAGATCGTACTCGGCGCCAACGATCATATCGAATGGCGGGCGCTCGAATTCGAGCGCGCCGGCGTTTTGCGGGCAGCCAGGTGGGCCCGCCGAGACGGCTGGTTGAAGGGGCGCGTCGACGCCGTCGAGAACGCGAGCAGGCAAAGACGACTTCTGCTCATTGATGCCTTGTACCTCGTCATGGAACATATTCACCCCGACGGGAGGTTTTTTGCTGCGATGCAGGATCGCTCGCCCAAACTGCTGGCCGAAAACCCTCCTCTGTGGCTGGTTCTGCGAACGGGCGCTCCTGCAACGGCCAACGCCTTGTGGCATCAGGCGAAGGTCATTCGGCAGCAAGCCGAAGATCTTCTATTCACATGGCTCGGAGAAGGCAGTCTTTTGAGTTACGCGACCGGCCAATCGGACGGCGTTGTCGCACGTGGGATATGGATAGGAAGCGAACATGAGGCTGAAATATATTCGAGCAAAATTCGAACGACGGGTGGCAATATAAGCACTTTCTATATTTCTAATTCAGAAATCATAACGACGTTATCCCATCCGACTATCAGAAAGATATTTCGCGAAAACTCAAATAATTCCATCGCCCAGGTGGTGGAATCCATGGTGCTAAAGGACCCCCTTGCGACTGCGCGCGCCATCGGCGCGGCTCTTCATATGGGACCACGGGACGCCAGACTTGTGCGTGCCCTAAAAGACAAGCGCGAAAAGCTAACCGGTAGTCCGGCCGGGCAAAGGGGGCGTAGACCATTGAAAAATATACAGAATTAAATAGCGCAATTAAATGACAATCATTCTGCGGCCATGCAATTTTAATAGCGGAGAAAATTCGTCACCGTCTCTTCGGGTCTGGCGCAGTTCGCCAGAGATCGCAGTCGTGGAGACGATGAAATGCAGAAGATCGCGGAAGTCGCACCTTCCTCACGAACTCCTTCCAGCCCTGCTGGGCAGCCTCTCGCCCACACGGTCGAGGAGGCTGGGAGGCTCGCAAGGCTTGGTCGCTCCAAAATCTACGAGGAATTGAAGGAAGGCCGCCTCAAGGGGCGGAAGGCTGGGCGCCGCACGCTGATCATGCATGCGGATCTCATCGCCTATCTGGAAAACCTGCCCGAGCGGGCGGCCTGATCGATGGCCGCAACGAAAAACCCCGCGCCGGGGTGGGATCGGCGCGGGGCTCTTGGGCAAACCGTTCAGGCGAGCGGTGACCAGGAGCTTCCCTCTTCCACCTCCCTGTCTCAACGCACCGCGCCTCCGCGCCGGCCCGTCCGGCCGCGCGTAGTGCTGGATAGCGGGCTCGTTGCCGGGTCGGGCGACGGGTCTTTGGGCCGGCGCTTGTTCTGGCTCGAAGCGACTGACGAGAACGGCCAGAGCACCGTCGTGGCGGATTCCTTCTCGCGTCGCGATCTTCACTGGCTTGCTCTGCAGTACCAGCGAGCCGGCTGGCTCGTGGTCGATCGGACGGGAGGCGCGTCATGACGGCTTCTCCCCAAATGGATGACCACGTCGTGCTTGCCAACCAGATTGCCCGCGAGGCCGCAGTGTCCCTGCTTGGGCACTGCCTGCGTCCTCACGGCGAGCTGTCGGGAATGACCGACCAGGAGGTGTGCGATCGCGCCTTGCTGGCGGTTCGCAACTGCGCCGGGGCCGTTTACCCACGCGGCGAGGCCGGTGGCGAGGATCTCGCTGGAGGCTTCCGAGATTTCGTCGGCCTGCTCTTCCTCCGCGAGTTCAATCGGCTCTGCGCAGCCTGGCGGACCGAGGGAGGCCGGGCATGATGGCGCCGAGCTCCGCTTCGCTTTCGATGTCTCTGGCGCGCGCCGACGCGCTCGCCCATTGGGAAACGTCGCCCGCATGGTTCGGCTTCCTGCGGGCCAACGACCTCGATCCCCGCGAGCTGGAGCCGTTCGCGGGCACGATCGGCGTCGCGCCTTGCCGGTTCACCCCGCCGCCGCGCCGGTTCCGGTTCGATCCCGATGGCGCTCCCGCGGCCTTCTTCGAGGTGCTGGGGATCGAGGATGGCGAGATGATCGCGGTGGATCTTGTCGCATTCGACGCGGCCCATCCGACGATCTTCGGCACCCTGGAAGGCTGCGGCGTGATGCTCGGCGCCGACCAGATCGAGAACCCATCGAGCTATCTGGGGGGCAGGCCGCTGCTGGTCCACCGCACGCCGCTGTCCTGGCTCCTCGCTGGCTGCCAAGGCATCGTCGTTCTGGACGAGCGGCGCGGCGGCGCACGGCTGGCCGGAGCACTTGGAAATCTTGCTGGCGAGGACGAAGAGCACGCCCGCCAGATCGCCCGCATCACCGCCGGCATGTTCTCGCCGCGGCGCATCGTCTTTCCTCGGGCGTCGGCGAGCGCCGCATGAGTGACGACGGGTGGACCTCGATTGCGGAACACGACGAGCTCGATGCTCGAGCTCGCAGCGTCGCACCAAGCGACGACAGTCGCCTTGCCGCTGGCGATCATGGTCCTATCGCCCCGCCGCGGAAGACGATCCGTGCCACGCCGTTCGCTTGGCGCACCCCCAGCACAATCCCGCCTCGCGAATGGATCTACGGGCGCCATTACGTTCGCCGATATGTTTCGGTGACGGTTGCTCCGCCGGGCGTGGGCAAGACGACGCTGGGGACCGGAGAGGCGCTGGCCATCGGGTCAGGAAAGCCGCTCTTGGGCGTGACGCCGG
>JAEWBL010000679.1 GCA_023391175.1 Pseudomonadota bacterium | reverse complement strand
GTGAAGGGGAGCGCCTTGGCGATGAGCGGGGCGGCCTGCGCCAGCCCATCAGAGGCCAGCAGCCGCGCCTGCCGCACGCCGGCACCGATCTTCAGCGCGCCTTTCTCCTCGTCCATCCGGGCGAGGGGGGCGACGCGCATGATGTCCACCAGCACCTTGGGGCGGGCGAGGCGCATGTTGAGCATGGCCATGAAGGACATGCCGCCGGCAAGGATGCGGGCGTCCGAGCCCTCCTCGCGTAGCACGGCGAGGGCTTCCTCCACGCTCTCGGCGCGGACGTAATCGAAGGCCGCGGGCTTCATCGCGCGTCCCTCCCGAGCAAGGAGGAGAGCCGGGCGAGGAGCCGGGAGACGAGCCCCCCCTCCGGCGCCGCGCCGCCGCCCGCCTTGCGGGCGAGAGCCGCGAAGAACTGGCCGATGATGACCTTGGCCGCGCCATCCAGCAGGCGTCCGCCGACGCTCGCCACCTTGCCGCCCACGAAGGCCTCGTAGGTGTATGAAAGCTCCGTCCCGCCCGCGCCGTCCGGCGTGAGGGTGATGCGGCCGGAGCCGCCGCCGAAGCCGAGGTTTCCGTCCACCTTGCCGGAGAGCGTCACGGCTCTGGGCGGGTCGAGATCGGAGAGCGCGACCTGCGCCTTGTAGCGGCCCTTCACCGGGCCGATGCCCAGCGTCACGTCGGCGGTGAATCTGGTATCCGAGACTTTCCGCACGTCGTGCGCGCCGGGGATGATGGCGGCGAGCGTGTCCGGATCGAGCAGCATGGCCCACACCGCCTCGGGCGTGGCGGCGACATGAGCCTTGCCGGCGCCGCGCATGAGCCGCTCGCCTTTGCCGGAGGGAGCCGGCGCGGGCGCAGCACGGGCGCCCGCCGGAGCCGGCGGCTCCGCGCCGTGGATCAGGGCCGCGACGGCGGAGGGAACGAGCGGCAGGCGCACGTCCGTGATGCCCAGCGCATCCGCCACCGCATTGGCGAGGCAGGCGGGGGTGGACATGCAATTGCCTTCGCCCACGCCCTTGGCGCCAAGCGGCGTGAAGGGGGAGGGGGTCTCCATATGGACGATGACCGGCTCGGGCACCTCCATGGCGGTCGGCACGAGATAGTCGGCGAAGGTGCCGGTCAGGAAGCTGCCGTCCTCGCCATAGGCGTACTCTTCCAGCAGGGAGGCGCCGAGCGCATGGGCGAAGCCGCCGCGGATCTGCCCGTCCACCATGCCGGGGTGGAGGATGGTGCCGCAGTCATGCGCGGTCACGTAGCGGTCGATGCGGATGGCGCCCGTGTCGCGGTCGATCTCGATGCCGCAATAATCGAAGATGAAGCCATGGCAGAGGGAGGAATTGATGTGGTCGCCCGCGTCCGCCGCGGTGAGTTCCGGCGGCGTCCAGAACACCGTCTCGCGGATGGTGGGCGCCACCCCTTCCGGCAGTTGCGCCGGCGACCAGTGGGAGAGCGCGGCGACGCGGGAGAAGGGCACCGCATTGGCGGGATTTGAGCGGGCGGCGATCTTGCCGCCGGCGAACATCACGTCCTCCGCAGGCACGTTCAATTGGGCGGCCGCGACGCGGGCGAGGCGTTCCGCGATGCGGTCGGCCGCCATCTTCGCGGCGCCCGCCACGGCGGCAGCGAAGCGGCTCGCATAATTGCCGGAGGCGATGGACCAGGCATCCTTCGCCGTATCCATCTCCGCATTCACGCGGATATCGGAGGGCTTCAGGCCGAGCACGTCCGCGACCACCTGCGAGAGCACGGTGCGGTGGCCCTGGCCTTGCGGAACGGAGGCGACGTGGACGGTGACAGAGCCCACCGGATCGATGGCGATCGTGGCGGTGGCTTGCGCGCCGTTCTTCGGCCCCGCCTTGTGCCGCTCGGCGGGGGTGAGGAAGGTCGCGATATAGCCCATGTTGGAGACCGAGGGCTCCACCACGGCGGCATAGCCGATGCCGTAGATGCGGCCCTCCGCGCGGGCCTTGTCCCGCCGGGCCAGAAGCTCTTCCAGATGGCCGGCCTGAAGGCCCAGCTCCAGCGTCTTCTGGTAGTCGCCGGAATCGAGCAGCGCGCCCGAGGCGGTGCGATAGGGGAAGGCATCCGCCGGCACGAGATTGCGGCGGATCACCTCCAGCGGGTCCAGTCCCAGCTCCACGGCGATGCGCTGCACCAGCCGTTCGAGGGCGAGATAGACCTGCGGGCCGCCGAAGCCGCGGTTGAGGCCTGTGGGGCACTTGTTGGTCACCACGACGCGGTTGCGGACGGTGAGGTTCGCGATGTCGTAGGCGCCGGTGAGGTTTCCGTGCATCCGGTAGAGCGTCGCCGGCTCGGGCGCGCGAAGGTGCGCGCCGCAATCCTCCACCTGATCGTAATCGAGCGCCGTGATGCGCCCGTCCGCCGTCACCGCGGCGGTGAGCGTCGTGGCGCGGTTGGTGGCGGAGACGGAGGCCATGAGGTGTTCGAGGCGGTCCTCGATCCACTTCACCGGCCGCCCGGAAACCCGCGCCGCCACGGCGCCCAGGACGATGTAGGGGAAGATGCCCTGCTTGATGCCGAAGGATCCGCCGCTGTCGCGCGGCGTGCGCAGGCGCAGGCGATTGCCCGGCACCTTCAGCGCCCGCGAGATCACCGCATGGATGGAGAACGGACCCTGGAAATTGGCGAGGACGTCATAGGCATCCTCGTGTGGGTCGTATTCGGCCACGAGCCCGTAGGTTTCGATGGGCGTGCAGGAATTGCGCGGATCGCGCACCGAGATGGCGATTCGGTGCGCGGCCTTCGCGAAGGCGGCTTCAGGGTCGCCATAGCGGAAGCTGCGGTCGGAGGCGATGTTGCGTGGAAAGCCGTCGTGCAGCAGCGGCGCGCCGTCTTCCATGGCGACGAGCGGGTCCACCACGGCCGGGCGCATCTCGTAGGCGACCTCGATGAGGTCGAGGGCGTCCTCCGCCACATAGCGGTCCTGCGCGACCACGAGGGCCACCGGCTCGCCCACGAAGCGCACCCGGTCCACCGCCATGGGCCAGCATTCCACCGGCGCCTTCACGCCCACGACGAGGGAGGTGGTGAGCTGCGCCACATCTGCCCCGGTGAGCACGGCGGCGACGCCGGGCAGCGCCTTGGCGGCGGTGGTGTCGATGGAGACGATGTCCGCATGGGCGTGGGGCGCCCGCAGGATCGCCATGTGGAGCGTGGCGGGCTTTACGCCCAGATCGTCCAGATAGCGGCCGCCGCCGGTGAGAAGGGCGGCATCCTCCACGCGCTCGATGGCGCGGCCGACCCACTCCCCCGCCTTGTCGTGCGGCGTATCCAGCATCCCGGCGCTTCCCTTATTCGCCCCGCGGACGCGGTGCGTTGTTGGCGGGGAAGGTGCCGGGCGCGGGCGGCGCGGACCATGCCGAGCCGTCTCAGCTTTTACCGAGGAGTCTCATTCGGCGTTGTGCGGTGCGGTGGGGAAGGCAGGGCGCCGAGGCCTCGAAAGCCCTTATGCCGCATCAGCCGTTGGCGCGGGTGCGCCTCACATTGCGATGCGGGAGATGGCGCGGAATTCGCTGGGCGTCACGCCGGTATGATCGCGGAAGAAGCGGGTGAAGTGCGAGGGGGCGGCAAAGCCCAGCCGCTCGCCGATATCGGTGAAGCTGTCGTCCTCGGCGGTCACGGCGGCCACCGCCGCCTCCACCCGCATCACGTTGAGATAGATGCGCGGCGGCACGTTGGTGGAAGCCTCGAACAGGCGGAAGAAGTGGGCGCGGGAGAGCCCCGCTTCCCTGGCCAGCGTTGACGTGTCCACCTCTTCGGCGAGGTTGGCGCGCATCCCGTCCACCACCCGGCGGATGCGCCAGTCCATGCGGCGCTGGCCGTCCAGCGCGCGGATGGAGAAGCTGCGCCAGGGGGTGAAGCGCTCCACCACCGCGATCATCAGATCCGCCAGCAGCGCCTCGTGGACCGCCTTGGCGTCGGGCTCGGCCATCATGGCGGCGGCGAGGTCATGGGTGAGGCGGTGGATGCGCGGCGAGACCTCGCCGCCCGGCTGCTCGAAGAAGCCGGCCCCGCCCGAGGCAACCCAGCCGGGACGGAAGGTCTTCAGCCAGTCCGGCTCGATATAGAGGGCGAGGATGATGGTCTTCGGCCGGCTCGGATCATGCACATAGGCATGGGGCTCCCAGCCGTTCACCAGAACGCACGAACGGTCGGTGAGGGGAACGAGCCCTTCACCGACCGCGAATTGCGTGTCCGCGCCCTCGACCTTGAGGAGCACATGGCAGTGCGGATGCGCGTGGCGCACCAGCGGGCGGTCCATATCCAGAAGGGCGACCCGCCCGAAGGCGCCATGCGCGATCCGGAGTGCGTTCGACATCCGGCCTCTTTCTATGCTTAAGCTTTCGCCTTCCAGGGGATCAGCATCCGCTCGATCTCGTCGAGGATGACGGAGAAGACGAAGCCGAGCAGGGCAATAACCAACAGCCCCACATACATGGTGTCAACCGTCAGCACCTGCCAGGCGTTCCAGATCATGTAGCCGATGCCGTCGGAGGCGGCGACCATCTCCGAGATGGCGATGAGGATGAGGCCCATGCCCATGGCGAGCTTCACCCCGGCCATGATGGAGGGCAGCGCCCCCGGCAGCGCGATGGTGCGGAACACCTGCCAGCGGCTGGCGCGGTAGTTGTGGCCCACGTCCAGATAGATCTTGTCGATGTTGGCGACGCCCATCACGGTATTGATGAGGATGGGATAGAAGGCGCCCAGCGCCACCATCACCACCTTGGACATCTCGCCGAGGCCGAAGATGAGCAGCACGAGGGGCAGGATGGCGCTCTTCGGGATCGGGTAGGTGGCCGAGATGAGCGGATCGATGGCCGCGCGCAGCGGCTTCGAGATGCCCATGGCGAGACCGAGGAACAGCGCCGGCACGCCTCCCAGCAGCATCCCGAGGAAAAGCCGGCGCAGGCTGGCCAGCAAATTGGTCCACAATTCGCCCGAGGCGACGAGCGCGCCGAAGGTGTGGACGATGCTGGAGGGCGGCGGGAAGAAGCGGGCATCGATGAGCCCCATGCGCGCCGCCGCCTCCCACAGGCCGAGCAGGACGAGGGGCGTGAGAAGCCCGATGAAGCGTTCGCCGACGAGGCCGGACCTTTTCGCCATCACTTGCCTCCCTCGGCATTCATGCGGGCGCGCTGCACCTCGTCGCGCAGCTGCTCCCAGATGTGGAAAACCAGATCGCCGTAGGCGGGATCGTGGCGCAGCTCCAGCACGTTGCGGGGGCGGGCGAAGGGCACGTCGATGATGGCCTTCTCGCGCCCCGGATTTGCGGTCATGATCATGATGCGGTCGCCCAGCGTCACCGCCTCGTCCACCGAATGGGTAATGAAGACCACGGTCTTCTTGGTGGCTTCCCAGATGCGCAGCAATTCTTCATGCAGCAGCATCTTGTTCTGCTCGTCGAGCGCCGAGAAGGGCTCGTCCATGAGCAGGATTTCCGGATCGTTGGCGAAGGCGCGCACAATGGAGACGCGCTGGCGCATGCCGCCGGACAACTGGTTGGGATAGCGGTCGCGGAAACGGTAGAGGCCGATGCGCTCCAGCCACAGCTTCACGCTCTCCGCCACGTCCTTCTCGGCGACGCCGCGCATCCTGAGGCCATAGGCAGCGTTGTCGTAGACCGTCATCCAGGGAAACAGGCTGTCGCCCTGGAAGATCATGGAATTCTCCGGCCGGCTCGGGTCCGTCCGGTTGAGCTTCATGGTGCCTTCGCTGACGCTCTCGAGGCCCGCGAGCATGCGCAGGAGGGTGGTCTTGCCGCAGCCCGAGGGGCCGACGATGACGAAGAACTGGCCCTGCGGAATGTCGAGGTCGATGCCGTCCACCGCCACGAAGCCGGACGACCCGAAGTATTTGCGCACGCCGCGCATGGAAATCTGCACCGGCGGCGCGGCTTCTGCAGGGCTCGGCTTCACGTTCAGCATGCTCACGACGGCCATGAAGTCTTCCTCCGGATTCCGGATGGGGCGGCGCCGCACGGGCGCCGCGCGCGCGTCAGTCGCGCATCAGTTCTGGGCGGCCTTGTAGGGGCCGAGCGCTTTCAGGGTGTTCTCGGCGAACGAGGTGTCCACCACGTCGGAGACCTTGGCCGGGCGCTCGATGTAGCCATTCTCGGTGAAGAACTTGAGGTCTTCTTCCATGCTCGCCGTATCGACCTTGCCATCGGGGTCGATGCCGTTGGGGATCATGGTCTTGAACAGCTCGGCATCCTTCAGGCCGGTGGTGCGCATGATGGTCTTGACGACCTCGTCGGCACCCTTGCCGTCGAACTTTCCGCCCGCGGTGGCATCGTTGAAGATGCGGGCCGCCTTCACATAGGCGTTCATGAAGCGCTGGGCCACGTCGCGGCGCTTGGCGATGAAATCGCCGCCGTAGAGCAGGACGGCCACCTGCTGGTTCGGATAGCCGTCCACCACGAAGCGCACGGCGACGCCGTTGTTCACCGCCTGGGTCACCGAAGGCTCGGTGGTGATGGCGGCATCGATGGCGCCGGTGGTGAAGGCGGCGATCTGCTGCGGATAGCCGATGTAATTGTGGTTCACGTCCTTGTAGGTGAGGCCCGCCTTGGCGAGGAGATGCGCCATCTTGGCATTGGTCGCCGCACCCGGGCCGACGGACCCGACCCGCATGCCCTTGAGATCGGCGATTGTCTTCACCTTGCCGGAGTCCACCAGCTCCTTGCGGACCATCAGGGGCATGTAGTCGTAATGGACCGGGGTGGAGCCCTTGTCCGCCACCACCTTGATGTTGATGCCGCGGGCGGCGGCATTGTAGAGGCCGGCGGAGGAGGCGCCGGCGCCCACGTCGATCTGGCCCGAGCCCAGCGGGGCGACCATCTTCGGTCCGGAATCGAAGGCGATCAGCTCCACGTCGAGGCCTTCCTGGGCGAAGATGCCGCGCTCCACGCCGAGGTGGAACACCACGTCCGACACCACATTGTTGATGCCGACCTTCACCTTGTCGGCGGCCTGCGCGCCACCGGCCGCGGCGAAGGCGACGGCAAAGGCTCCGGCGCAGAAGAGGCGGCGGGTCGTCGTCTTGAACATCGAAATCCTCCCGGACTGGCGGCCGGTGCGTAGGGCGCCCGGCTTTTTGTGTTGGGGCGCGGACGGGTCCGCGCTGCTTTGGGATCAGGAGACCTGAGCGACGATGCGAGCGAAGGCGGCGTTGGGGTCCTTCACCAGCGCCTCGGCAAGGTCCACGCTCTCTTCGCCCTTCACGCGGATGCGGCGGAAGGCGAGGGGATCGTCGGAGAGCGGGGCGGTGGCGTCGAGCCCCAGCTTGGCGCTGATGCCGCCGTCTTCGGTGGAGGGGTCGAGCTTGGAGCCGAGCGCGCCGGAAACGACCACCATGTCGCGATCGGCCTGGAAGCGGGTCGCCACCGCCCACTCGATCTCTTCGGCGCTGGAGATGTCCACGTCCTTGTCCACGACGACCACCTGCTTCACGTCGTAATGACCGCCGAAGGCGCACAGGATGATGTTCTTGGCCTCGCCCTCGCGCTGCTTGTCGATCTTGACGACGAGGTGATAGCGGCAGGTGCCGCCGCGGGTGAGGCGCACGTCC
>JAEWBL010000553.1 GCA_023391175.1 Pseudomonadota bacterium | reverse complement strand
CGAACTTGCGGTCGCCGGCGAGCGGCGTGAAGTCCTCGAACAGGCCGCGGGCGAAGTCGGCGAAATGCGGCCGCTGCGGATGGCGGGCCACCAGCGTCTTCTGCCAAGGGGTGAGATTCGCATAGAGCGCAACCAAGGCGTCGCGCGCCTTGCCCTCCAGCTTCAGCACCTCGTCGGTGATGGCTACGCCGTCGCCGGAAGAGGAGAGCGCGCGCAGCTCTTCCACCTTGGCCTCGAGTTCGGCAACCGGCTTCTCGAAGTCCAGATAGCTGCGCATGAGGGTCCGTGGGGTTGGAGGAGGTCAGCGCCCCCAAAAGCGGCGGGAAGCTGCCTTTGCCGCGCGGGCAAGTCAAGGCGGCACGTCAAAGTCGGCCGCGCGGACAAACGAAAGCTCCGTCGCGGCGCGGCCTGGCCGTGGGGCAAGGCGACGCTGCAACGGAACACTGCGGGGAGCGTTGTCCCCAAATCATGGTCACATCATGGAGGTTGCCGTGAAACCCGACGAAGCGATGCTGAAGAAGGGAAAAGAGGGCGAGCCGGCGACCGACGCCGCCGAAAAGCGCCACCTCGACGCGCAGCGCCAGAAGCCCGCCGCCGGCCCGCACGCGAAGCCGCAGCTGACCGATCCGGAGAAGACGCCAGGAGCCGGCGCCCTGCCTGATCCCGACAAGCCGCAGGACCCGGACGCGACCGGCTGACGCAGCCGGTGGGGCCCGGCGGCGGCCGGGTGGCCTTGTTCCGGGACCGCTGGTGGCGCTATTGCTGGCACGCCACTTCCCGGGGACCCTTCCGACGATGCGCGCGCTGCTCGACGTTATCCTTGTCGTTCTCCAGCTCTATGTCTGGATCCTCATTGCCGCGGCCGTGCTGTCCTGGCTGGTCGCATTCAACGTGGTCAATCCGTACAACTCGTTCGTGCGCAGCGTGGGCGAGTTCCTGTTCAAGGTGACGGAACCGCTGCTGGCACCCATCCGCAACGTGCTGCCCAATCTCGGCGGCCTCGACCTGTCGCCGATGGTCCTGATTCTGCTGATCTTCTTCCTGCAGCAGGTCATCGCCTACTACATCTACCCCTACGTGTTCTGAGCCGGACGCCGTGTCGTCCGCCGCCCTGTCTGCCGCCTCGTTCGTGCGCATCCTGCCGGACGGCGTGGAGGTGACGGTGCGGGCGACGCCACGCGGCGGGCGCGATGCCGTGGATGGCGTCGCCGCCCTCTCGGACGGCCGGGAGGTGCTGAAGGTGCGGGTGCGGGTGGCGCCGGAGGATGGCGCCGCCACGGCTGCGGTGGCGAAGGTTGTGGCCGGGGCGGCCGGTGTCGCCGCCTCGCAGGTGCGGCTCGCCTCGGGCGCCACGGCGCGGGTCAAGACCTTCCGCATTCCGGGCGACGGCCCCGCCCTCGCCGCTAAGCTCGCCGCCGTCGCGGGGAGATGAGCCTCAGGCAGGCTTCACGAAATCCGCGCGCATGGGCGTGAACACGTCCACCAGCACGCCGGGCTCGATGCAGACCGCGCCATGGTGGGTGCCCGAGGGCACATAGAAGCTGTCACCCGCCTTCAGGCGCTCGGTGCGCCCGCCGATGGTCAGCTCGAACACGCCGCTTTCCACGCTGGTGATCTGCACGTGGGGATGGCTGTGCGGCACGCCCATGGGCCCCGGCGCGCGGGCGATGACGCGGACCAGCATGATCTCGTCGTTGAAGGTGAGGATCTGCCGGCTCACCACCTCGTCCACCACCTCCACCGGCGTGGTGTCGGCGAAGGCGAAGACACTACCCTTCTCGCTCATGCTCTCTCCCATCCTGCCGGCCAGTCCCCGACCAGCCCGCATGTATCAGCGCGCCAGCCAGCCGCCGTCCACCGGCAGCACGACGCCATGCACATAATCCGCCGTGCGCGACGAGAGGAACACCGCCGCGCCGCCGATGTCGGTCGGGTCCCCCCAGCGGCCGGCGGGAATGCGGCCGAGGATGGCGGCATTGCGGTCCGCGTCCGCGCGCAGGGCCTCGGTGTTGTTGGTCACGAAATAGCCCGGGGCTATGGCATTCACGTTGATGCCCTTGGCCGCCCACTCGCAGGCGAGGAGGCGCGTGAGGCCGGCCAGGCCGCTCTTGCTCGCGGTGTAGGACGGGATGCGGATGCCGCCCTGGAAGGAGAGCAGGGAGGCGATGTTGACGACCTTGCCCCCCTTGCCGTCCGCCAACATCCGCCGGGCGACGGCCTGGGTGAGGAAGAAGGTGGACTTGAGGTTCACGTCCATCACCTCGTCCCAGTCCTTTTCCGAGAAGTCGATGGCGTCGGCGCGGCGGATGATGCCGGCGTTGTTCACGAGGATGTCGACGCGCCCGCCGATCTCCGCCTCGGCGACGATGCGGTCGATGGGCTTGAGCGTACCGAGGTCGGCCCGCACGGGCGTGAAGCTGCCGCCAGCGGCGGCCACAAGGGCGGCGGTCTCGTCCATGGCGGAGCGCCCCACCCCCACCACGCCAGCGCCGGCCCGCGCGAGCGCCACCGCGATGGCCTGGCCGAGGCCGGTGTTGGCGCCGGTGACGATGGCCCTGCGGCCGGAGAGATCAAACGGGTTCAAGGGGGTGTCTCGGCTCACTTCAGCTGGTCCATGGCCACCATGTCCATGTCCGTATAGTCGATATTGTCGCCGCCCATGCCCCAGATGAAGGTGTAGGCGCGGGTGCCGCAGCCGGAATGGATGGACCAGGGCGGCGAGATCACCGCCTGCCCGTCGGCCACCACGATGTGCCGCGTCTGGTCGGGCTCGCCCATGAGATGGATGACGCGGGCGTCGGCCATGAGGTCGAAATAGAGATAGACCTCCGAGCGCCGGTCGTGGACGTGGCAGGGCATGGTGTTCCAGACATTGCCCTCGTCGAGCTGGGTCATGCCCATGACCAGCTGGCAGGAGGTCACCACATCAGGGTGGATCATCTGGTAGATGGTGCGGCGGTTGGCCGTGGCAACCTCGCCGAGCAGCATCTTCTTGGCTTCCGCGATGCGCACCACCTTGGTCTCATGGCGCGCGTGGGCGGGGGTGGAGAGCAGATAGAAGCGGGCGGGCGCATCGGCGCTGTCGGAAGTGAACAGCACCTCCTTCGTGCCCATGGGCACATAGATCGCATCCCGATGCCCGAGCGCATGGGGAACGCCGTCCACGCTCACCTTGCCGGCACCGCCGATGTTGAAGACGCCCAGTTCCCGCCGGTCGAGGAAGTTCGGCGAGCCGATGGTCGCCTTGTCGCTCTCCAGCGCCAGCGGCACCGTGACCGGCATGGCGCCGCCGATCACGAAGCGCTCCACATGGCTGTAGGTGAGCAGCACCAGGCCGGGATCGAACAGGCGCTCCACCAGATAGTTGCGCCTCAGGGCCTCGGTGTCGAACCCGCGGGTGGCGTCCTGGTGATGCACATGGCGCACGTCGATCATCATGGGGGCAGACTTTCGGGGCAGTACGGGGACTAGCGGAACATGGCCGGCAGCCAGAGCGACACGGCCGGCACATAGGTGACGATCATCAGCACCGCGATGGAGGCGCCGAAGAAGGGCCAGATGGTCTTCATCGCCTCGCCGATGGAGATCTTGCCCACCGCGCAGCCCACGAACAGCACCGAGCCCACGGGCGGCGTGTTCAGCCCGATGCCGGCATTGAGGATCAGGATCACCCCGAAATGCACGGGATCGATGCCGAAGGCCTTCACCAGCGGCAGGAAGATCGGCGTGCAGATGATGATCATCGGCGCCATGTCCATGAAGGTGCCAAGGATGAGCAGGATGATGTTGATGAGCAGAAGGATGACATAGGGGTTGGACGAGACCGCCTGCATCATCTCGATGGTGGCCTTCGGCACCTGCAGGAAGGCCATGAGCCAGCCGAAGGACGCCGCCGTGCCGATGACAAGCAGCACCATGGCGGTCGTGCGCACCGCGCCGAGCGTCGCCTCCACGAAGTCCGCCCAGTGCATCTCGCGATAGACGAG
>JAEWBL010000526.1 GCA_023391175.1 Pseudomonadota bacterium | reverse complement strand
AGTTCGCCACCTCCTACGGCGATGCCCAACCCACCGTTAGCCAGGCCCTGTCCGCCGTGCTGGCGGCACTCGCGCTGCTCGGCCTCGGCATCTTCGGACCCGGGATCGCCACGGGCCTGATCACCGGTGCGCCGCAGGTCGGAGCCGGCGCCGCCGCGGGGACCGGGCTGGCCGCAGGCGGTGCGGCACTGGCGGGCGCCGGCGTAGCGGGCATGGCACTGCGCGGGGCCCGTGCTGCGCTCTCTGGAACGGCCGCGGCAGCCCGAGCTGGCGCGAGCCTCACCGGGGGAGCCGGAACCGCCTACAGCGCGGGAGCTGCCGGCCAGTCTGGACTTTCGGGAGTGGCTGGTGGGCTTGGCGGTGTCGCGCGGGCCGGAGCCACTGCCGCAACCTCTCCCTTGCGCGGTTCAGCCTCCGTGCCGCCGGCCTCCGGAGCTACTGCCACCCCGTCGAGCCCCCCGGCTTCTTCCGGCGATGTTCCCGAGTGGGCCCAGCGCATGCGGCGCTCCCAGCAGGTCGCCCACGGCATCCAGACCGCCACCCATGCGGTGCGGTCCGGCGACAGCCATGGCGGCGGATCCTCCATCTCCCTCTCTGAATGAGATCGCCCATGACGCCCTTCAAGCGATCCTCGGTCCATTACGGCCGATCTCCCGAACCCGAGACGCCCTATCAGCGTGCGGCCCAGGTCTGGGACGATCGCATCGGCTCGGTTCGCGTCCAGGCGAAGAACTGGCGTCTCATGGCGTTCGGCTGCCTCGCCCTCTCGGCTGGCCTCTCCGGGGCCCTCGCGTGGCAGGCCCTCAGCGGCTCGGTGGTCCCGTGGGTGGTTCAGGTGGACAAGCTCGGTCAGGCGCAGGCGGTGGCACCCGCCACCTCGGACTATCGCCCTTCCGATCCCCAGATCGCCTTCCACCTCGCCCGCTTCATCGAGGAGGTGCGCAGCATCTCCGCCGATCCCGTCATCGTGCGGCAGAACTGGCTGAGGGCCTATGCCTACACGACGCAGGCCGGAGCGGTCGCCCTCAACGACTATGCCCGCGCCAACGATCCCTTCGCGCGCGTCGGCAAGCAGCAGGTGGCGGTGGAGGTCTCGAGCGTGATCCGCGCCTCGCCGGACTCCTTCCGCATTGCCTGGACCGAGCGCCGCTACCAGGACGGCAGCCTCGCCGACACCACCCGCTGGAGCGCCATTCTCACCGTCGTGGTGCAGACGCCGCGGGATGCCGAGCGCCTCCGGGCCAATCCCCTAGGGATCTACGTCAACGCCATCAACTGGTCGAAGGAGCTTGCACAATGACGCCGGCCATCCGCATATCCGGGAGGCCGGCTTTCCGGGGCCTCTCCTTTCCGGCTCTCCGTAAAACCGGCTTGCCGCTTCTCCTCATTTGCACGTCAGCCCTCGCGGGCTGCGCGACCTTCGAGAAGCCGCCTGAGATCGAGTATGACGATGCACCGCCCGCTGTCTTCAAGGCCGAGCCGCCGGGACCGGTGCGGATCGTCGAGCTGCCGAAGCCCCTGCCGCTGCCGGGCCAGCTGAAGCCGGTGGGGAAGGACGGCAAGGTTGAACCGGAAGCGAGCGACCCTGCAATTCGGGTGAATCAGGCGAATGCCGCGGCCCGGGTCCAGCCGGTGCGCAACGGCTTCATCAACTCCATGCAGGTCTATCCCTTCGTGGAGGGCGCCCTCTATCAGGTCTATTCCGCGCCCGGGCAGGTCACCGACATCGCCTTGCAGCCCGGCGAGCAACTGGTGGGCACGGGGCCCGTGGCTGCCGGCGACACGGTGCGCTGGATCATCGGCGACACCGAGAGCGGGGCAGCTGGCGGGAAGCAGGTCCACATCCTGGTGAAGCCCACGCGACCGGATCTCACCACCAATCTCGTCATCAACACCAATCTGCGCACCTATCACATGGAGCTGCGCTCCACCGAGAAGACCTACATGGCCTCGGTCTCCTGGCAGTACCCCCAGGACCAGCTCATCGCGCTGCGGCGCCAGAATGCCGAGGCGGCAGTCGTGCAACCCGTCGCCACAGGCATCGACCTCACCAAAGTGAACTTCCGCTATGAGGTCACCGGTGACCAGGCGCCGTGGCGACCGCTACGGGCGTTCGACGATGGGCAGCAGGTGTCCATTGAGTTTCCCCGCGGGATCGCCCAGGGCGAGATGCCGCCGCTGTTCGTGATCGGCCCCCAGGGCGACACCTCCGAGCTCGTGAACTACCGCGTGCGCGGCAGCTACATGATCGTCGATCGCCTCTTCGCCGCAGCCGAGCTGCGCTTCGGTGCCGACAAGGACCAGAAGCGCGTGCGCATCTCCCGCACCGACGGGAGGCCGATCCTATGAGCTCCATCGACCCCGGAAAGGAGAAAGGACCGGACGCGGCAGGTAAGGCCGAGCCGCTCACGGGGGAAGCTGTGGCAGCCATGCGGCTGCGGCCGGAGGCACCCCGGGTGACCCGCCTGTCCCGCAAGGTGCTGGCCGGGCTGGGGCTGGTCGCGGGCCTCGGGATCGGCGGAGCCCTGATCTACGCCCTTCAGGCGCGCAAGGACCGTGGCCCAGGACAAGAACTCTACGCGATCGACGTCAAGGCGACGCCGGACGGGCTCGCCGGCCTGCCCAAGGATTACACCGGCATCCCCAAGCTCGGGCCACCACTGCCCGGCGACCTCGGTCGGCCGATCCTCAATGCCCAGACGGCGGCCCAACCGCCGATCCCAGCGATGGCAGGCATGCCCAATCCTGCTCTGAGCCCCGAGGAGCAGCGCCTGCAGCAGGAGAGCGAGGCGGCGCGGACCGGTCGGCTGTTCGCCCAGACCAACACGCGGCCGGCGAGCCCTGTCCTGGCGCAACAGGTGAGCGCGACGTCGGCAACGACGGCGGCACCTGTCCCGGATCTGACGTCCCTCGGCCTCGTTCCGCCGGCGGCGACCCCGACGGCCCAGGAGCGCCAGCTCGCCTTCCTCAACCAGGCAGTCGACCGGCGCACCGTCTCGCCCGACCGTGTGGCGGCTCCGGCCTCGGCCAACATCCTGCAGGCGGGCGCCGTCATTCCAGCGGCGCTGATCACCGGCATCCGCTCCGACCTACCGGGTCAGATCACCGCGCAGGTGACCGAGAATGTCCACGACAGCCCGACCGGGCGGATCCTCCTGATCCCCCAGGGCACCCGCAT
>JAEWBL010000517.1 GCA_023391175.1 Pseudomonadota bacterium | reverse complement strand
GCCACCATGGGTGGCAGCGACATCGGCGACCGCCTTCTCCACGTCCCTGGCCATGCGCTTGGCATCGCCGCAGACGTAGAAATGCGCGCCCCCCTTCAGCCATCCCCACAGCTCGGCGCCGGCCTCGCGGATGCGGTCCTGCACATAGACCTTGCGGTCGCCATCCCGCGACCAGGCGGTGTCGAGGCGGGTGAGGCAGCCGGCGGCCTGGAGGCCGGACAATTCGTCCTCATAGAAGAAATCCGTCTCGCGCCGCTGGTGGCCGAAGAACAGCCAGTTGCGCCCCGGCGCCTGCGTCGCCAGCCGCTCGTGCAGGAAGGAGCGGAAGGGGGCGATGCCCGTGCCGGGGCCGACCATGATGACGTCCTTCGCCAGATCCTGCGGCAGCGCGAAGCCGTGCGCCTTCTGGATATAGGCCTTCATGCGCGTGCCCGGCGCGAGGCGGTCGCCGAGGAAGGTGGAGGCGACGCCGAGCCGCGTGCGGCCTTCAAGATCGTAGCGCACCGCATCCACGGTCAGCGTGAGCCGGCCGGGGGTGGCGATCGGGCTGGAGGAGATGGAATAGAGGCGCGGCTGCAGCGGCTCCAGGCACTCGATAAGCGCCTCCGGATCGGGCCGGATGCCGGGGAATTTCTGCAACGCCGCCAGCACGTCGAGCGTGGCGGCATCACCGTCCGGGTCCTCGCCGTTGGCCAGCGCGCGGGCCTTCGCCTTGCGCTCGCCGCCGACGAGATAGGAGATGAGGATGAAGAGCGCGTCCGGCGCCGATTTCAGGCACACCTCGCGGGCCAGCACCTCGGCGAGCGTATGGCCGGCGATGGGGAAATCGGCCGGCGCGTGCAGCGCCTCCAGCACCTGCGCAACGAGGCCGGGATCGTTGACCGGGAACACGCCGAAGCTGTCGCCGGCGGCATAGTCGATGCCGGAGCCGGCGAGGTCGAACTCCACGTGCCACGTCTCCTTCTCCGATCCCTCCTTGTTGAGGCGGGTGCGGGAGAGGAAGGTGACTTCGCCGGGGTTCTCGCGGGTGCCGGTGGCGGGCGAGGCGTGCGCGACGGCCGGGGCGGGGGCTTCGGCAACCGGCGCGGCTTCGGCCGGAGCCGACGTTTCCGCCGCCAGCTGCTTCAGCATGCGCAGCGTCTCCTTGCCGCCGGGGGCGCAGAGGTTGAGCTTCGATTCCGCGCCGCTCGCCAGCGCCTTGGCATAGGTCTCGCAGACATAGCCGCACTGGCCGCAATCCTGCTGCGCCATGGCCGCCATCATGCGCCGGGGGAGGGCCTTGCCCTCGGCCAGCGCCATGCGCTCGGCGAGCGGCATGGACGGGTCGTGCCAGGGCGCGCCGTCGTCCTCTTCGGCCGCGGCAGGAGCGGAGATGTCCGGCAGCAGCGCCGCCGCATCGCCGGCCGAGAGGGCCATGGGCGCATGCCCGGCATCGGTGGAGAGGATGGCGGCGAAGAAGCCGTTCAGCCACGCCCGCTGCTCCGCCGAGAAGGGCGCGCTGTCGGGCAGGACCGGGACGATGGGGGGACGGGACTGGAGGCTCATGGGCGTGATCCGGAAACGGTGCGCGCCAGAGGCGCGCGCATGTTGCGCTGGGTCCCCGCTCTCCTTCCACTGCGCTGCGCTGCGTTGCAGTCGGCCGGGACACGAGCCCGCTCTCGCGCCCCGGACACATGGAGCGTCAGCGGAATGCGAGCCGGGGCCCAGCGCACAGCGTCGCGCAGCGGCCGAATGGAAGAGGCCGGGCGGTTCATGCCGCCGCCGCCAGCGCCTTCAGCGCGTCGGGGTCGAGGCGGCGGGTGAAATCGGCGAAGGTCTCGCCCGCGGCGCGATGGGCGACCCAGCTTTTCAGCAGGCGTTCCACCACGGCCGGGGCGTCGTCCGCCGGCACGAACTGGTAAAGCTCGCGGGCGATGGCGGCCGCGCTGCCGAAGCCTCCGCCGACGAGGATGTGATAGCCGTCCACCGTGTCCCCGTCGTCATTGACGGGCACCCGCGCCCCGATCAGCCCGATATCGCCGATATAGTGCTGGGCACAGGAATTGTGGCAGCCGGTGACATGGATGTTCACCGGCCCGTCGAGGGCGACCCGCTCTTCGCAATGGGCGAGGATCGCCCGCGCGGTGCCCTTGGTGTCGGCCGCCGCGAAGCGGCAGCCCTTCGCCCCGGTGCAGGCGACGATGCCCGCCTGGAGCGGCGTTGCCTTGGTGGTGAGGCCGAGCGATTCCACCGCGTCCGTGACCGCCGCCACATCCGCATCGGCAACGCCGGAGATGAGCAGGTTCTGCCAGACGGTAAGGCGGATATCGCCATCGCCGAAGCGCGCCGAGATGTCGGCGAGGCCGCGCATCTGCGCCGCGCTCATGCGGCCGACGGGGGTGGCGACGCCCACATAGTTCAGCCCCGCCTGCTTCTGCGGATGGACGCCGAGATGGGCCAGCCGGTCCGGCTCCGCGCGCGGCTTCACCGCCTCGGCGGCAAGGCGGGTGAAGGGGCGGCCAAGCTTGTCCTCCACCAGCTTCAGGAAGCCGTCGAAGCCGAGGGAATCGAGCACGTATTTCAGCCGCGCCTTCTTGCGGTCGGTGCGGTCGCCGGTGTCGATGAAGGCGCGCACGATGGCCGCCGCCACGTCCACCGCTTCGTCGGGGCGGACGACGATGCCGGTGTCGCGGGCGAAATCCTTGTGGCCGGTGATGCCGCCCAAGACGAGGCGCAGCCACACGCCCGGGGCGATGCCGAAGCCGTCCATCACCTCGATGGCTTGGAAGCCGATGTCGTTGGTGTCCTCCAGCGCGCCGATGGTGCCGGCGCCGTCGAAGGCCACGTTGAACTTGCGCGGCAGGCCGTACATGTCGCGGCTGTTCAGGATGTAATGGTGCCACGCGTTCGCCAGCGGCCGGGTGTCGAGGAGTTCCTGCGGGTCGATGCCGGCGGTGGGGGTGCCGGTGACATTGCGGATGTTGTCGGCGCCCGAGCCCTTGGCCGTGAGGCCGAGGGAGACCAGCCCCTCCAGCACGGCGATGCCGTCGGTGGGCGGGATCTCGCGGATCTGAAGGTTGGCGCGGGTGGTGATGTCGGTGTAGCCGCCGCCGTGGCGCGCCGCGATGTCCGCGACGCCGCGGAACTGCCAGTGGGTGAGGATGCCGCCGGGAATGCGCATGCGGCACATGAAGCTGTCCTGCGCGGGGGCGACATAGAACAGGCCGTGATACTTCCAGCGCAGGATGTCCGGGCCCTTCGGAAAAGTGCCCTCACGGGCGGAGATGCGCATGCGGTCGTAGGCGTCGAGGCCCAGTTCCTCGCGCTTGGCCTTCTCTTCGGGAGTGAGCTTCTTTCCCGCCGCTTCCGTGCGGGCCATGGCGCGATGGCTCGCGGCATCCGGGCCGGTCATTTCCGCGACGGGGGCAGCGGAGGGCGCGGGCGCGCTCCGGGCGATCTGCACCGCCTTGGCGCCGGAGACGAAGCCTTCCAGATAGCGTTTCTGGTCGAGGGTGAAATCGGCGCCCATGGGGTTTCCTTTCTTCTTCTTGTCAGGCTGCGGCGGCCACCGCATCGCGGCCGAACGCAAGCTCGGTGCGCATGGCGGCGATGGGGGTGCGGCGGGTGATGAGGTCGAGGTAGAAGAGGCCGTCCGCCGTGTCGCCGAACAGCACGG
The DNA here is from genome assembly GCA_023391175.1 of Pseudomonadota bacterium. Lineage (GTDB taxonomy): Bacteria > Pseudomonadota > Alphaproteobacteria > Rhizobiales > Xanthobacteraceae > Xanthobacter. The sequence continues at coordinate 3,931 of JAEWBL010000517.1, read as the reverse complement.
CGCCGGCGAGCACGCCGTCCTTCACGATGAGCCGGCGGTAGATGCCGAGGCCGCGATCGGTGAGCACGATGTCTTCCGTGCCCGCGCCGCCGGTGACGTCGCCGGCGGAGAAGACCGGCACGCCCGACACCTTGAGATTGGTCGAGACGACGGAGCCCTGATAGCGCGCATCCTCGCCCGCGAGGCGGCGGGCCAGCACGCCGGCCTGCTCATAGGTCGGGGCGACAAGGCCGTAGGTCATGCCGCGATGCTCGGCGCATTCGCCGATGGCGAAGATGTCGGGATCGGACGAGGCGAGGGTGTCGTCCACCACGATGCCGCGCTTCACCTCCAGCCCCGCCGCGCGGGCGAGGTCCGCATTGGGGGTGACGCCGCAGGCCACCACGAGAATGTCTGCGGGGAGGACGCGGCCATCCTTGAGGCGCAGGCCGGTGACATGGCTTTCGCCTTCGATGGCCTCGCTCGCGGCGCCGAGCAGCACCTCGATGCCCTTAGCCTCCACCGCGCGCCTCAGGAAGGCGCCGGCCGCGAGATCGAGCTGGCGCTCCATCAGCCGGTCCATGAGGTGGACGAGGCGGGTCTCGACGCCCGCGCCGGCGAGCCCCGCGGCGGCCTCGATGCCCAGCAGCCCGCCGCCGATGACCACGGCGCGGGTGCCCGGAACGGCGGCGGCGGAGAGCAGGGCCTCCACGTCCTTCAGGTCGCGGAAGGTGTGGACGCCGGGCAGTTCCATGCCCGGCAGGGGCAGGCGGATGGGGTGGGAGCCGGTGGCGAGCACCAGCTTGCCGAAGGGCAGGCGGCGGCCGTCGGCCAGCACCACTTCGCGCGCAGCGCGGTCGAGCGCGGCGGCGGGGGTGCCATATTGCAGGGTCACGCCCCGCGCGCGCCACCATTGGGCGGGCTTCATCTCGGCCTCGGCAGCCGCCATGTGGCCGGCGAGCACTTCGGAGAGCAGCACGCGATTGTAGGCGAGGCAGGGCTCCGCCCCGATCACCGCCACGGCGTGGCGGCCGAGCGCGCGGGAGGTCAGCTCCTCGCAGAGCTTCGCGGCGGCCATGCCGTTGCCGATGACGAGAAGGGGCTCGCTCACGCCTGCCTCCTCACTCGGCCGGAACCGGCGCTTCGGCGGCGGCGGCGATCATCACGGAAGAAAGGATCGCATAGGCCTTTGCCCAGGCTTCCTCCGTCTCCGGGGTGAAGTCGGGGCCAAGGCCGCGCTCCAGCGTCCAGATCAGCGCGGCGCCGACGGGGGCGTAATGCTCATCCTTCACGCCGTAGCCCACATGCTTGCGGGCAAGGCTCTCGGCGGCCGGGACGATCTTCGACAAATCGCTGAGGCCGGCAACGACGAGGCCGAGGGTCGCCATGAGCTTCGCGCCCTGGAGGCTCATGTCGCCCTTGAACAGGGGCTTCACCTCGGGCGCGATCTCGAACAGCCGGCCGTAGAAGACGGTGGCGGCTGTGTCGGCGATGGGCACCACCTTGCGGAACGAGTCCTGGATCAATTCGATCTGGTGCGGGGTCAGGCTCATGGCGAAATTCCTGGATGAAGGGCGCACGGACCCGCGCGCCGGTTCGGCGCGTGGTGTCGGCGGTCTGCGGTCGGCGCGGGCAGGCCCGCGCTTCTGCTGTCTGCTAGGCGGCCTCGACGAAGCGGTGGCGCTCGTGGAGGAATTTCAGCACCGCCTCGCGGGCCTTGAGGTAGGTGGGGTTGGTCACCAGCTCGAGGCGCTTGCGCGGGCGGGGCAGCTTCACCTCCAGCACCTCGCCCACATAGGCGGAGGGGCCGTTGGTCATCATCACGATGCGGTCGGACAGCAGCACCGCCTCATCCACGTCGTGGGTGATCATGAGGATGGTGTTGCCCAGCGTGGCGTGGATCTGCATCACGCTGTCCTGGAGGTGGGCGCGGGTGAGCGCGTCCAGCGCGCCGAACGGCTCGTCGAGCAGCAGCACCTTCGGCTCCATGGCCAGCGCCCGGGCGATGCCGACGCGCTGCTTCATGCCGCCGGAGATTTCGGACGGGCGCTTGTCCTTGGCGTGGCCCATCTGCACGAGGTCGAGATTGTGCAGGGTCCAGTCGTGCCGCTCGGCGCGCGAGCGGGTGCCGGAGAACACCTTGTCCACCGCGAGGCGCACGTTGTCGTAGACGGTGAGCCAGGGCAGCAGCGAGTGGTTCTGGAACACGACCGCGCGGTCCGGGCCGGGCGCGTTCACCTCCCGCCCGTCGAGGATGACCCCGCCGGTGGTCGCCCGGGTGAGGCCGGCGACGATGTTGAGCAAGGTGGACTTGCCGCAGCCGGAATGGCCGATGATGGAGATGTATTCCCCCTTGGCGATGTCGAGGGAGACATCGCGCAGCACCTCGGTGGTGGCGGCGCCGCGGGAGAAGGTCTTGCCGATCTGGCTGAGCTCGAGATAGGCGGGCATCGAAGCCTCCTTGAAGATGGGGTCGGGCGGGCTCAGGAAGCCTGCGTGCCGCGGGTGACGAAGGCGCCGATGCCGGCCACCAGGCGGTCGAGCACGAAGCCGACGACGCCGATGTAGACGAGGGCCACGATGATGTCGGGCAGGCGGGAGGAGTTCCACGCATCCCAGATGAAGAATCCGATGCCGACGCCGCCGGTGAGCATCTCCGCCGCAACGATGGCGAGCCAGGAGAGGCCGATGCCGATGCGAAGGCCGGTGAAGATGTAGGGCGCCGCGGAGGGCAGCATGATCTTCCAGAAGAATTCGAGCGGGTTCAGCCGCAGAACCTGCGCGACGTTCCGGTAATCCTGCGGGATGTTCCGGATGCCCACGGCCGTGTTGATGATGATCGGCCAGATGGCGGTGATGAAGATCACGAAGATGGCGGAGGGGTTCGAGTCCCGGAAGGCGGCGAGCGCGATGGGCAGCCACGCCAGCGGCGGCACCGTGCGCAGCACCTGGAAGATGGGATCGAGCCCGCGCATGGCCCACACCGACTGGCCGACGATGGCGCCGAGCGCGATGCCCGCCACCGCCGCGAGGCCGAAGCCCACCGCCACGCGCTGGAGCGAGACCATGACGCGCCAGCCGAGGCCGATATCCTGCGGGCCGGCGACGAAGAAGGGATCGAGGATGAGGTCCTTCGAATCCGCCCAGATGCGGCTCGGCGGCGGCAGGGTGGCGCCGGCCCCGGAGCACAGGATCTCCCACAGGAGGCCGAGCAGCACCACCATCACCAGCGGCGGAATGACGGTTGCGGCGACGGACTTGGCATAGCCCGGCCAGCGGGAGGGGCGGCGGGCGGCGACGGGTTTCATCTTGACGACTTCTGCTGTCCCGGAGCGTCGGACCTCGCGGGGCGGCTCCTTCAAGGCGGTGACGGACATGGGCACAAGCTCCGGGTCTGGATATCGGGAAGAGGCCCCCTCCGCGCGGGAGGGGGCGTTGGGGCTCAGGCGTCGACGCGCTTGATGCCGAGGCTCTTGAGGTAGGCCTGCGGATCGGCGGGATCGAAGACCTTGCCGTCGAAGAAGGTTTCCTTGCCGCGCGAGGAGGTGGCGGGAATGTCGCTGGCGGCGACGCCCAGCTCCTTGGCCGCCTCGCGCCAGATTTCCTCGCGGTTCACCTTGGCGACGAGGGCGTTGATGTCCGTCGTGGGCTCGAACTTGCCCCAGCGGATGTCCTCGGTGATGAACCAGGCATCATGGCTGCGGAAGGGATAGGAGGCGTGGTCCATCCAGAACTTCATGTACTGGTCGGAATTCTTCACCACGCGGCCGTTGCCGTAATTGATGTCGCCGATGGCGCGGCCGTAGATGTCGGAGATCGTCGGCAGGCGGCAATGGTTCAACCTGCCGGTCGCCGACATTATCGTCCGCGCCAACGGCGACATCAATTACGGCAACGGCCGCGTCGAGAAGGGCACCCGGCAATACATGAAGTTCTGGCAGGACCATGCGTC
>JAEWBL010000479.1 GCA_023391175.1 Pseudomonadota bacterium | reverse complement strand
CTGCACGCCAGCGATGGCACTACCGACAGCAGCACATTCTCGCAACAATTGCTGCTCGAGCTCGACCGTGTTGCCCGTTGAAAAGGGACCTCCTGCGATGACCGCGTCCCTCCCCCTTGCCACCGCGACGAGCGAGCCAGCCTTGTCGCGCCGCGAACTTCTTCGTGACACCCTCAGCGGAAAGCTGCGAATTGTCGGATGGGGCGCCACCGCGTTTGTCCGCTATCACCTGATGCAGTGCCCCGCGCCCATCGCCTACATCATCGACGTTGATCCAGAAAAATGGGGCACGAGCCATCACGGCATTGACATCAAAGCGCCGGCCGCTCTCGCCTCCGAGACCGCGCGCGGAACGGTCATCATGACCTTTGTGCATCCGGACCTCATCCGCGACGCCGTCGCCAGATACGGAGACTTCCACATCATTCCGCCATTTCAGGTGGATGAGGACGTGGCCCTGATCCGATCCATTTTGGCGGAACGGCCGGCGACGGTATGGCCGTCATGGGCTCTGCATTTTGGCAAACTCATCAGTCCCAGCGCGACGCGGCGCCGCCGTGCCGCGTTGCGCAGAGTTGATGCGGCGCGGCGCCGAGAGGACCGGCCGGCCGTAGAACGACGCGCGACGCTGATGTTCTTTCGCCTGTTCACCGGCGGGGCGGACCGCCAGATTTGCAACCTCGCGGTCGGACTCCGCGAGCGGGGGTGGGACGTCGAACTGGTCGGCTTCCGCGAACCGGACACCGGCACAGACCATTATGTCCGCATGCTGGAGGCCGCGGGCGTGCCATTGCACATCTTTCCTGGTCCCCGCCAGCTCCCCGTCGAGCAGCTGGTGGAAGGGGAAGATGACGCTGTCGGCAAAGAAGTGGTCGCATTCGCCAGTCACCTCCCCGTGCCCATCATGCACTACACACTAACAGCGAAGTGGCACCTGGAAAATCGGCGTCCCACCCTCGTGGTATCTTACCTTGACTACATGAACACAATCGCAATATTTTCAGGATTACTCGCAGGGGTGCCCAGAATTCTCGTTTCCGGCCGCAACCTCCACCCAGGCCACTTTCCGCATTATTATGCAAATGGAACGGAATGGATCCGTCGGATCTACCGAGTGGGGTTGCGGTTTCCCCAAGTGGTGATGACCGCCAACAGCGCTGCCGGCGCGGCGTCCTACACCAAGTGGCTGAGGACAACGCCGGATAAGGTTCAGACCATTCCCAATGGCGTCCGCTTCGACCGTACGGCCTTGGAAAATGCTGAGGCTTTATTCCGCATCCGGGCGGAAATGGGGGCGGCACCCGACGATCCCTTGATCGTGGGCGTCTTCCGATTGGCCCCCGAGAAGCGTCCACTCGCGTTCATTCAGATCCTTGCCCGCTTGGTCCGGCGTTTTCCAACATTGCGGGCCGCCATTATCGGGGAAGGGCCGATGCGGCCGCAGATTGAAGCCGCGATCTCAGCCGAAGGCCTCAACGAGCATGTTCGTCTGATCGGCGTCCGCGACGACGTTGCTCCCTATATGATGGCCGCCAACTTGGTTTTGCACACGGCCGAGGCCGAGGGGATCCCCAACGTCATCGTCGAAGCGCAACTGCTGGCCCGCCCCGTAGCCTGCACGTTGGGCGGCGGCACCGGCGAATGCCTCGCCGTCTCGCTGCAGCCTTTTGCCCGTGAAGTCGGCGACGATGAGGGCTTGGCCGAAGCGGCAGCAGCGTTGATCGACAATCCTGCATTAGCCTGTAATGCTGCTGAGAAAGCCTTTGCCGACGTCAGCAGGCGCTTTTCTATCGAAGCGCTGGTGGACAACACTTTGTCGGCCTGCAACCTTCAGCGCCGGTCAGACCAAGCCATGAACAGTAAGGGTGGATAATCCGTCCGCTCCTTGGGCCGCTCGCCGCCCTGCGGCTCAGGGGCCCGATGCGGCCGCGCATCGAGGATTACCCTATCTCCGCTTGACCGCAGCTCTCACCGCGAGCGCGCCCAGCTCCGTCGGCGATCGCGCACACCTTCGTGCCACAGCCACCACGCGAACGCCAAAAGGCTCAGCGGCGAAGAAGGAATGTGCCGCTCAACGGCTCAAGGTCATTCCGATCCAGGTTGCGGAACCGGGTGTTGCTGCGGCGCAAGCGGGGAATGAAACCGTCGAGGTACGTGGGAGTGGCTGTTATCTCGGTGACACAGCTGACGTCCTCAAGTCCCGCAGCGCCTGCCGCTCCATCCCAGCCAAGCGTGCGGCCTCCGCACGGTCCAGCCCATCCAAGGCGTTGGCGATGGCATACGCCCGCGCCGCCGCCCGACCGTTACCGCACCGCCGTGCCCAGAGCCGCAGGTCCGCCGCCGTCATCCCGTCCGCGATCTTCAGGCTTGCCGACATGGTCACCCCCATTTCCGGTGGAGCTTCAGTGAATCATGCTCGCTACAGTTTGGGAATCCCCTGCGGCCCGAGAGTCAGTTCAGGCGTGAGCCGGTATAACAGGTGCAATCTCCTTCGCGGGCCAGGACCGCCATATGAAGGGAAGTCTCCTTCATCATGGTCGCGCCCTTGAACATCTCTCTGTCATCGATCGGCTTTCTGCCCAATCTTCAGGTCCTGGATC
>JAEWBL010000462.1 GCA_023391175.1 Pseudomonadota bacterium | reverse complement strand
CCTTGAAGCCGGTGCCGTAGCTCGCCTTCAGCTTGGTGCCCGTCTCGTCGAACAGCAGCGCCGGGGCGAGACGGAAGGTGGTGTGGTCGCCGAAGCTGTCGTCCGCGTCGTAGCGCACGTTGGCGGTGAAGAAGAGCCGGTTCCAGAGGTTGCCCTGATACTCGGCGTAGACGCCCGTGTCGCCGGTGGAGGCATCCACGTTCGTATAGGCGGTGGAGGAGGTCATGGCCTCGTTCCGCCGCTCGGCGCCCACCAGCAGGTTCTGGCCCGGTGCGACGAGATAGTTGGAGCGGACATAATAGACCTGCCGGTCGCCGTCATAGGTGCCGTTCACGTCCGGGTTCGGCCCCACCGTGGGGCTCGACGAGGTCATCTCGCTGGCGCCGAAGGTGGTGACGAGGGCGCCGTCCAGCGCGGTCCACACGCCCTCCCCCTTGGTGAAGAACATGCCCGTATAGGCCGTGGACCGTAGCGCCGCCGGAAGGCCTTCATAGGTGGGCGGGGGATAAGTATCCGGCGTGAAGGCGAGGCTGGTGTCGATGTAGCGGGCGACGAAATTCACCGCGAGCGTCTCGGTGGCCTGCCAGTCCAGCCGGGTGGAATAGGTCCAGTTGTCGTAGGCGTTGGGATTGCGCGGCCAGATGGGCGGGCCGACGGTCTGCGGCGTCACCGGAATGTCGGTGGACGAGAAGTGGGTGACGTTGAACGAATAGGCGAGCTTCTCGGTGGATCCGGTGAGGCTCGCATACTGGTTGAAGGTGCCGAGCGCGCCGCCCTCCACATAGGCCGTCACCTTGGGCGGCCCCTCCCCCTTCTTGGTGGTGATGGAGATGACGCCGCCGATGGCGTCCGAGCCATAAAGGCCGGACTGCGGGCCGCGCAGCACCTCCACCCGCTCGAGATCGGAGGCGAGCAGCTTGCCGAAATCGAAGGCGCCGTTGGTGGCGGCCGGATTGCCGGCGTCGATGCCGTCGATCAGCACCTTCACATGGTTGGAATTGGTGCCCCGGATGAACACCGAGGTGGTGCCGCCCGGGCCGCCCGTCTGCACCACGTTGAGGCCGGGCAGCGATTGCAGCACGTCCGGCAGGGTGCGCTGCTGGTTGCGGGCGATGTCCTGCTCCGTGACGATGCTGACGGAGCTGGCCACCTCGGTCTCTGGGGTCGGAATGCCGGTGGCGCTGACGACGATGGTGGGCAGATCGCCCGCATTCTGGTCGTCCGCCGTCTGGGCGAGGGCGGGCGGCACGCAGGCAAGCGGAACACAGGCAAGCGTGAGCAGGGCCGCAGCCGGCAGGGCGCGGCGGGATCGGGAGTGAACGGCGGACGGCATGAGGAAACTCGACGGCACGGGTGGTCCGTCACCGCGAACGAGGCATCCCGGCCGCGTTAGGCCGGAAAAACCGCCATCAGGAGAACCCCGCCCGACGTGCTCGCGCATGACCACGGCTGACGGCAGGTCTCCTGGCTCGCGGGTCATCGCCCTTGCTGCCGCCTTCCCAGGTCGTGCGACCCAGTGGCTGATGGCAGAGGACTCGCCACTTACAGTTGCGGGGGCAGCCACGGCATTTCCGGCAAGACCGGAGCACCGCGTTCCCTTTTGATCCCTTGCGGGAACCGTCGGTCCGACCATAGGCGGCGGCCGGACCCCGCGTCAACGAATCCTTCGCAAGTGCGAAAGCCTGAGAGCAACTGCGGGAAGACCGCGCCGGACGGCGTATCGCCCGATCACATCTTGCTCATTGCTTCAAAAATGCGTGGTCCGAAATCACGCGACATCCATATCGCGAGGGTGCGGCTGCCTGCAAAAACGGCAGCAGCAAAGGCCGCACCCAACATTCCGCTAGGTTATGGTGGCGCGCCCCGCTCAATTCGCTTAAACGATTGAGAGCCGCGCCGCCAACGAGCGGACGGGTACTACCAAAGTATAATAACCGAATAATCGGGAACACAGGGAGTAGAAGATGCGACTGAGGAGCATGGTCGCGGCTTTGGCCGCAGGCGTTGCCGTTTTCGGGCTTGCCGTTTCCGGCGCAGCTTACGCCGCCGACCCCATCAAGATCGGCCTCACCGGCCCCTTCACCGGCGGCTCGTCTTCCATGGGCGTCAGCATGCGCGATGGCGTGAAGCTCGCAGTGGAAGAGGTCAACAAGGCCGGCGGCGTGCTGGGCCGTCCCCTCCAGCTCGTCGAGCGCGACGACGAGGCGAAGAACGAGGTGGGCGTGCAGATCGCCCAGGAGCTGATCAACAAGGAAGGCGTCGTCGCCACCCTCGGCTACATCAACACCGGCGTCGCCCTCGCCTCCCAGCGCTTCTATCAGGAAGCCGAGATTCCGGTCATCAACAACGTGGCCACCGGCACCCTGATCTCCAAGCAGTTCGTGCCGCCGGACAACAAGAACAACTACATCTTCCGCACCTCCGCCAATGACGCCATCCAGAGCGCCATGATCGCCGAGGAAGCGGTGAAGCGGCAGGGCTTCAAGAAGCCGGCCATCCTCGCCGATAGCACCAATTACGGCCAGCTTGGCCGCGCCGATCTGGTGAAGGCCCTCGCCACCATGGGCGTGAAGCCGGTCGCCGAAGAGAAGTTCAACATCGGCGACACCGACATGACCGCGCAGCTGCTGCGCGCCAAGGAAGCCGGCGCCGACGTGGTGCTGACCTACGCCATTGGCCCCGAGCTGGCGCAGATCGCCAACGGCATGGCCAAGCTCGGCTGGAAGGTGCCGATGATCGGCTCGTGGACGCTGTCCATGGCCAACTTCATCGACACCGCCGGTGCCAACGGCAACGGCGCGATGATGCCGCAGACCTTCATCCAGCTGCCCGACACCCCCAAGCGCAAGGCGTTCATCGAGGCCTACCAGGCCGCCTACAAGATCGACCGCATGCCCTCGCCGGTCTCGGCCGCGCAGGGCTATGACTCGGTGTTGCTGCTCGCCGCCGCCATCAAGCAGGCGGGCTCCACCGACGGCCGCAAGGTCCGCGAGGCGCTGGAAAACCTCAACACCAAGGTCGAGGGCGTCGTGACCGTCTACGACAAGCCCTTCTCCGCCACCGACCACGAGGCCATCACCTCGAACATCCCGGTGTTCGGCCTCGTCAAGGACGGCCGCGTGGTGGCCGCCCACCCCGAAGACATCGCCGGCGACAAGGCGGTGCGGGTGAAGACCAAGAACTGAGGCGAGGGCTCGGGTTCCGGGTGGCGCCCCACCGCACCGTCATTCCCCGGCTTGTCCGCGGAATCCACGGATAGGCCGGGGGCGCTGCCGGACCGGATGGCGCCGGCCAAGCGGCGCAGTGGATGCCCCGAAACCCGGCTGTTGCCGGGTTCCGCCGCCAGAGACGGAAATCGGCAACAGCCGACTTCCGGCCAAGCCGGGGCATGACGGCACTGGGTGGAGGGTCGGCTTCGTCACCCCCGACCGCCCCCCCTCCCCACTCGCCCACACACCATTCGGATCGCCGCGCCAACGAGCGCGGCGGCCGGTTTGCCCGGAACCCTGCCCCGACGCGGGGGCCGCGCCCCCTTCCGGAGACCGTCATGAACATCCTGTCGCAGCTCATCGTGAGCGGCATCGCCGTGGGCATGATCTACGGCGTCATCGCCTTCAGCTACCAGCTCACCTTCGCCACCTCGAAAACCCTGAACTTCGGCCAGGGCGAGGCCCTGATGCTGGGGGCGCTGGTGGGCCTCACCACCATCAATTTCCTCATCGGCCAGGCGCTCGGCACGCTCTGGGCCTATCTGCTCATGCTGCCCATCGTGTTTGCCTTCGGCCTCGCGCAGGGCGCGGTGGTGGAATGGCTCGGCGTGCGGCAGGCGGTGAAGGCGAAGTCCGAAGCCGGCTGGATCATGGCGACCATCGCGCTGGGCATCATCTTCCGCAATCTCGCCGAGAACATCTGGGGCCGCGATGCGCTGCGCTTCCCTTCCCCGCTGCCCGAGGCTGCCCTCACCATCGGGCCGGTGCGCATCCAGCCCATGGAGATCGCCATCGTCATCGGCGCCCTCGCCATCATGCTGGCGGTGGAAATCTTCAACCGGCGGTCGATCTTCGGCAAAGCCGTGGTGGCCACGGCCAATGACCGCGACGCGGCTGGCCTGATGGGCATCGACACGCGGCGCGTCATCACCTTCTCCTACGCGCTCTCCTCCATGACCGCGGCCTTCGCCGGCGTGCTCATCGCCCCCGTCACCCTCACCGGCGCCACCATGGGCGCGGTGCTGGGGCTGAAGGCGTTCGCGGTGGCCATCATCGGCGGCCTGTCGAGCGGCATGGGCGTCATCGTCGGCGGCCTCATCCTCGGCATCACCGAGACGCTCACCGGCTACTACATCTCCACCGGATACAAGGACGTGCCCGGCCTCGTCCTGCTGCTGCTGGTGCTCTCGCTGAAGCCCTCGGGCCTGTTCGGCCGCGCCACCATCAAGAAGGTCTGAGCCCCATGCTCGCGCGCCGCCTCCTCTCCTCCACGGGGTCGCTCCTCGGCCTCGCGGTGCTCGTCGTGCTGCCCTTCGTAGTGACGAGCCCCTATTACCTGCACCTGCTCGTCACCATCGCCATCTTCTCGATCCTGCTGCTCGGGCTCGACGTGGTGTTCGGCTATACGGGCGAGGTGTCCATCGGCCATGCCGCGCTGTTCGGCATCGGCGCCTACACGGCCGGCTGCCTGGCCATGCATTTCGGCATCGGCTTCTGGCCGGCGCTGCCCTTGGCCATCATCGTCGCCTCGCTGTTCGGCGTGGTGCTGGCGCTGCCGGCGCTGCGCGTCACCGGCCCCTATCTCGCGATGGTGACGCTCGCCTTCGGCACCATCGTGCAGATCCTCATCAACGAGATGACGGACCTCACCAACGGGCCGCTCGGCATCAAGCTGACGACGCCGCTCTTCATCGACCTGCGCTCGCTGGGCGA
>JAEWBL010000411.1 GCA_023391175.1 Pseudomonadota bacterium | reverse complement strand
CTCCAGCGGCAGCGCAGCGACGCCCTCGGACAGCCCCGCGAAGTCCGAACCGGCGCGGGAGAGCACGCCGTTAACGAACAGGATGCGGCCGGCATTCGGCACAGCCGGGACCAGCGCGGCGGCCTCGGCCTCCTCCACCGCACCCGGCGCAGGGGCGCGGTTCGGGACGTCGCGGATGGCGGCCCGCAGGTCGGTGTACTTCCACTCCTCCACGCGCCGGCTGGGCAGGCCGTGGGTCAGGAAGGCGTCGCGGGCGGCGCGGCGGATCTCGGGGATGCGCCCCTGCCCCGCCTCGGCGGTGATCGCAGCCTCAAGCGCGGCGGCGATCGCCTCTTCCGCCGCCGTTCGGGCGGGACGGACGTTGATGGTCATGGTGCCGTCCCTCACGCCGCGTCCTGCGCGTAGGCCGCGTAGCCCGACTCTTCCAGCTCCAGCGCCAACTCCGGCCCGCCGGAGCGGACGATGCGGCCCTTGTGCATCACATGCACCACGTCCGGCACGATATGGTCGAGCAGGCGCTGATAGTGGGTGATGACGAGCATGGAGCGCTTGGGGCTGCGCAGCGCGTTGACGCCCTGCGCCACCACCTTGAGCGCATCGATATCGAGGCCGGAATCGGTCTCGTCGAGGATGCAGAGCTTCGGCTCCAGCAGGGCCATCTGCAGGATTTCGTTGCGCTTCTTCTCGCCGCCCGAAAAGCCCACGTTGACGCCGCGCCGGAGCATGTCCTGCGAGATGCCGAGGTCCGGCGCCTTGGCGCGCACCAGCTTCAGGAAGTCGGGGGTGGAGATTTCCTCCTCGCCGCGCGCCTTGCGCTGGGCGTTCATGGCCGCCCGCAGGAAGGTCATGTTGGCGACGCCTGGGATCTCGATGGGGTACTGGAAGGCGAGGAACACGCCGGCTGCCGCGCGCGCGCTGGCGTCGAGGGCGAGCAGGTCCGCGCCGTCGAAGCTCACCGCACCGTCCGTCACCTCATAATCCGGCTTGCCGGAGAGGACATAAGAGAGCGTGGACTTGCCGGAGCCGTTCGGGCCCATGATGGCATGCACCTCTCCATCGGGGATGGTGAGGTCGAGGCCCTTGAGAATCTCGTTCTCGCCGATGCGGGCGTGGAGATTGCGGATTTCGAGCATGGTCGGTCCTTGAGATGTCGATCCGCGCGGCTGCGCCCCAAGGACGCGCTGCGCGAGAAGGGATGGAGCCGGCGGCGTGCCGGCCGGTTCGTCAGCCCACCGAGCCTTCCAGGCTCACGGCGATCAGCTTCTGCGCCTCCACGGCGAACTCCATGGGCAGCTGCTGGAGCACATCGCGGACGAAGCCGTTGACGATGAGCGCCACCGCCTCCTCCTGCGAAAGGCCGCGCTGGAGGCAGTAGAACAGCTGGTCCTCGGAGATCTTGGAGGTGGTCGCCTCGTGCTCGAACTGGGCCGAAGCGTTCTTGGTCTCCATGTAGGGCACGGTGTGCGCCCCGCAGAGATCGCCGATGAGGAGGGAGTCGCAGTTGGTGAAGTTCCGCGCGCCGGTGGCCTTGCGGTGGGCGGACACGAGCCCCCGGTAGGTGTTGTCCGAGTGCCCGGCGGCGATGCCCTTGGAGATGATCCGGCTCGACGTGTTCTTGCCGAGGTGGATCATCTTCGTCCCGGAATCCACCTGCTGGTGGCCGTTGGAGATGGCGATGGAATAGAACTCGCCCTGCGAGTTGTCGCCGCGCAGAATGCAGCTCGGATACTTCCAGGTGATGGCCGAGCCGGTCTCCACCTGCGTCCAGGAAATCTTGGAACTATCGCCCCGGCAGTCGCCGCGCTTGGTGACGAAATTGTAGATGCCGCCCTTGCCGTCCTTGTCGCCGGGATACCAGTTCTGGACGGTGGAATACTTGATCTCCGCATCCTTCATCGCCACCAGCTCGACGACGGCGGCATGCAACTGGTTCTCGTCGCGCTGGGGCGCGGTGCAGCCTTCGAGGTAGCTCACATAGGCGCCTTCATCGGCGATGATGAGCGTGCGCTCGAACTGGCCGGTGTTGCGCTCGTTGATGCGGAAATAGGTGGAAAGCTCCATGGGGCAGCGCACGCCCTTCGGCACATAGACGAACGAGCCGTCCGAGAAGACCGCGGAATTCAGCGTCGCGTAATAATTGTCGGTCACCGGCACCACTGTGCCGAGATATTTGCGCACCAGCTCGGGATGTTCCTTCAGGGCCTCCGAGATGGGCATGAAGATGACGCCCGCCTCCTTCAACTCCTTCTGGAAGGTGGTGGCCACCGAGACGCTGTCGAACACCGCATCGACAGCGATCTTGCGCTCGCCTTCCGGGCGCTCGACACCGGCGAGAAGCTCCTGCTCGCGCAGCGGGATGCCGAGCTTCTCATAGGTCTTCAGAATCTCGGGATCGACCTCGTCGAGGGAGGAGAGCGCCTTCTTCTTTTTCGGCGCCGCATAATAATAGAGATCCTGGAAATCGATCTTCGGGAAATTCACCTTGGCCCATTCGGGCTCGCGCATGGTAAGCC
>JAEWBL010000385.1 GCA_023391175.1 Pseudomonadota bacterium | reverse complement strand
CGCCAGTGCCGCCCGAGGCGCCGGAAAGCACGGGGCAATGACGCTGCGTGGCACGCGGGGATGATCCGCATCCAGCCTCAGCGCGGACGGCGATTTCGTGAGGTATAAGGGGCCATGCCTCTCCATCTCATCAAGCTGTGCGTCGGCGCCACCTCCATCGCCGATCTCGAAGCCTGGATCGCCGACCGTGCCGACACGGCGCGGCGGGCCGGCGTTCCGTTCGAGCAGATCCACGTCACGCGCATGGTGCCGAGCCGCAAGGACGAGCTGATCGACGGCGGTTCGCTTTACTGGGTCATCAAGGGCGAGGTGGCGGCGCGCCAGCGCCTCATCGATCTGCGCACGGTGGTCGATCCGGACGGCGTGCGCCGCTGCGGCCTCGTGCTCGATCCCGCCGTCATTCGCGTGGAACCGCGCCCCTCGCGCCCTTTCCAGGGATGGCGGTACCTCGCCGACCGGGAGGCGCCCCGCGATCTTGGGACCAGCGCCGGAGCCGCCGACCTTCCCGAAGCCCTCAGCCGCGAGCTGCGCGACCTCGGCCTTCTCTGAACGGCGCGGATGACCTTTGGTCATCTTCCGTTCAGGAAGCCTTCGCCATGGTCCGCCCCGAAGCTCCCGGTGCCCCCGCGCCGGGCGCCATCGAGGGAGATCGACATGACCATTCGCTTCGCGCCGGCCCTATCGGCCTGCGCTGCCGGCCTGTGCGCCGCGAGCCTGTTGGCATCCGGCGGCGCGCTCGCGCAGCAGAGCCAGGCGCTGAAGGAGATCCCCGCCGACAAGGCCAAGCTCACCGGCGCCATGACGGTGGACTACAATTCCCGCTCCCTGCGATCTTCCAGCGGTACCGATCTTTATGAGATCACCGACCTGTCGGTGGCGGACATCATGATCCTGAAGGGCTCCGTGCAGCGCACGCCGGGAAAGAGCCTCGTCTATTCGGTGAAGTTCGACGTCATCAATCCCGCCAATCCCTCCCAGGTGGCGCGGGAGGTGGCGATCCTGCGCGGTGACCTGCAGATCGACGCCAATGGCCGCTACATCCCCGATGCCGGCCGGCTGCGCATCGATGTGGTGAAGGGCAACCAGACCTCCTCGCCCTTCGGCGGCTCCATTCAGGGTCGCAACGTGACGCGCTGGTGGGAGGTGGCCGAGCAGTTCCGCCGGGCGCAGAAGGAGGCGGACAAGATCTATTCCCGCATGGTCGACGGCAAGGTGGTGTCGATCCAGGTGAAGAATCCCGATCCGCTGCGCTTCGAGCGCACCCAGCTCGCGGCCGGTCCCTTCTCCTTCCTCCCCGAGGCGCGGGTTTCCGGCAACCTCGACTACGACTACGAACTCGGCAACTGGCTGACCGACGCCAACGGCGTGACCTTCGCCTACACGGTCGCCGATCGCTCCATCAGCGATCGCGTGTCCGGCTCGATCCGCTTCGTGGAGGAGAACGGCAACTTCACCGACAAGGCCGGCAAGAAGAAGCCCTATACCGGCTATTACGAATACAACCTGCGCTGGAACGAGCAGGCGGTGAATACCGACCAGTCCTTCTTCGACGCCAGCGCGGCGCAGGCGCAGTCCGACGCCTTCTTTTCGGCCGCCGACCAGTCGAAGCCCGGCCTCTATGGCCGCGTCTATTACAACGACAGCGAAGACGCCTGCAAAAGGGTGAAGGGCGACAACGGCCGGGACAAGTGCGTCGGCCCCACCCGTTCAGAGGTGACGTGGGACCTGAAGGCCGAGAAGCTGACCTACGCCCAGCTGGCAAACTGGGTGAAGCTGGAGATGCTGATCCTCGGCCCCCTGACCGACGAGTGAGCGCGCGAAGGGGAGGGGCAGCCCCTCCCCATTCACTCCAGCACGGCAGCCTTGAGCAGGCACACCATGAAGGCGCGGGCGGGCGCGCCGGAGCGGTTGCGGATGACATGGCGGCGATCGCAGCGATAACGCACGGTCTCGCCTTCCTTCACCGTCTCCACCTGGCCCGCCACGTCCACCTCCAGCGTGCCGGCGGTGACGGTGAGGCATTCCACCGACCCGCGCTGGTGCCCGTCCGAATCGAGTTCGCCGCCGGGCGCGGCCTCAAGGTCGTAATACTGGAGCCACTCCACGGTCTTGATCCAGCCGATGATGGACAGGCGCACCAGCCCGTCCTCGGAGAGCAGGATCGGCGTGTCGGCGCGGGAGAGCTTCTCCACGAAGGGCGCATCGTCGGAGGAGGCGAGCACCCGCTCCACCGACATGTCCAGCGCCTGCGACAGACGCCAGACGGTCGCGAGCGTCGGATTGGTCTCGTTGCGCTCGATCTGGCTGATGATGGACTTCGCCACGCCGGACTGTTCGGCGAGGTCCGACAGGGACAGGTTGTAAGCCTTGCGCAGGCGCTGGATGGTCTTGCCCAGCTGCCCGGTAATCACCTGGGCGCCGGTTTCAAGAGAACTGCCCCCGCGGTCCCTGACGGCCATGCCCCAATATCCTTTCAACCGAACGAGCGTTCGCTTCGGCGGACGTTATCGTCCGGACGCGCGGGATGGAAGGTGGAGGGGACGGCGAAGGGGCGATTTTCCGTCGCCTAGTCCCGCCAGAGCTCGAAAAAGTGGTGCACCGGGCCGTGGCCGGAGCCCACGTCGAGGCGGTCGGCGGCGGCGATGGCGCCGGTGATGTAGGCCTTGGCGTTCTCCACCGCATCCGAAAGGCTCAGCCCGGACGCGAGCCCGGCGGCGATGGCGGACGACAGCGTGCAGCCGGTGCCGTGGGTGTTGCGCGTGGCGTGGCGCGGGGCGGTGAAGCGCCGCGTTCCGTCCGGCGTGACGAGGAGGTCGATGCTCTCCGGCCCCTCGCCGTGCCCGCCCTTCATGAGCACGGCGCGCGCGCCCAACGCCAGCAGCGCCGCGCCCTGGCGCTGCATCTCCTCTTCCGTCTTCGCCGCTTCGGTGCCGAGCAGAGCGCCGGCTTCCGGCAGGTTGGGCGTGATGAGGTCGGCGGCGGGAATGAGGATGGCGCGCAGGTCATTGAGCGAATCGTCGCTCAGGAGCCGCGCCCCGGACGCCGCGACCATGACCGGATCAAGCACCACCGGCCGGGCCTTGTGGCGCTTGAGCCCCTCCGCCACGGTGCGGATGGCGCCCGGGCGCGACAGCATGCCGATCTTCACCGCCTTCACCGCGAGGTCTGAAAACACCGCATCCATCTGCGCGGCGATGAAATCGTCCGGCACGTCGTGGATGGCGCTGACGCCCGTCGTGTTCTGTGCCGTGAGCGCGGTGATGACGCTGGCGCCGTAAACCCCCAGCGCGGAAAAGGCTTTCAGGTCTGCCTGGATGCCGGCGCCGCCGCTGGAATCCGAGCCGGCAATGGTGAGGGCGATGGGAATGGGCCGGCTCATGGACGACGTGAGGCTCCGGTGGGGCAGGGACGATCGTGCCGCCACCCTTGCCAGTCCCGGCGGATTTGTCCACCTTGGCGCGGCCCGCGAGGGCCTTCCGATCCCGCCGCCAGCGGAGCACGCCGTGGTTCCCTTCTTCGTCCAGATCAAGTGCCAACTCGGGAAGTCCTACGAGGTGGCCGATGCCCTCGCCAATGCGGAGATCGCCTCCGAGATCTATTCCACGGCCGGCGAGTTTGACCTTCTGGTGAAGTTCTATGTGGAGCCCGGCACCGACATCGGCCATTTCGTGAACCAGAAGGTGCAGACCATTCCGGGTATCCAGGACACCCGCACCCTCATCACGTTCAAGGCCTTCTGACAAGCCTCCCGCGGGCCTGACACCCATTATCGATCCGGCTTGAACGAACGCACGGGAAGGTGCGGGCGCCCGTGCGCGCGCTAAGTTGCCGGGATAGCCGGCGGGGGTTGATCGCGCGCGCCGCATGTATTACTCAAGGACAAGGCGATGGTATTCTAGTATTGAATGCTTCTAAAGTGAGCCTCGACCCGCAGCATCGGTCGCGGCCCGCGCCCTGATCTGGAGCGATTCAAAATGAACAGGTACGAACACGGGGGCTCTCATCTGGATGACACCGAGCGGGAGGGG
>JAEWBL010000382.1 GCA_023391175.1 Pseudomonadota bacterium | reverse complement strand
CCAAACG
This sequence comes from Pseudomonadota bacterium, assembly GCA_023391175.1. Lineage (GTDB taxonomy): Bacteria > Pseudomonadota > Alphaproteobacteria > Rhizobiales > Xanthobacteraceae > Xanthobacter. The sequence continues at coordinate 2,622 of JAEWBL010000382.1, read as the reverse complement.
AGGATCTGCACCGCCGCATCGCCAGTTCGCGGCGGTGCTGGATCCTGCGTTAGGTGTGGGTGAGGTGGTTCATTGGGGCGGGCGGTTATCTGGTCACGTGCTGTTTGTCTCAGGCGCGGGCGCGGGGAAATGGCTGAGCACGGAGAAGTCAGCTTCTTGTCTTGAGGCGCTCGGTGAGCTCCAGCATCTGGCGCAGCAGGGCGGAGCCGTCGTTGCGGCGGTGGCTCAAGATGATCGGGCTCGAGAAGGGCTCGTCGAGGTCGAGGAAGCGCACATCGCCGCGCCCCAGCCGGCGGATCGAGGCCGGCACCACGCAGATGCCGGCGCCCGAAGCCACCAATCCCAGAGCGGTCTGCACATCGCGGGCCTCCATGCCGATGCGCGGCGTGATTCCGGCCTCGCGGTAAAAGGACAGCACCTGGTCGGCATAGCTCGGGCGCGGCGAGTGAGGATAGAGGATGAGCGGCTCGGCCTCGACGTCCGCGAGCCGCGGGCGCACTTTCGCCCCGGCCATCTCGTGCGACGCGCAGATGGCGATGCACAGCGTTTCCTCCCGCAGCACGTCTCGCACCAGCGCATCGTCCTCGAAGCGCAGGCGGCCGAAGCCCACGTCGATGCGCCCGTCCTTCAACGCGGCGATCTGCTCGAGCGTCGTCATCTCCATGAGTTGCACCTGCACCTCGGGGGAAAGGATGCGGAACTCACGGATCAGCTCCGGCAGGGCGTCGTAGAGCGTGGACGCGACGAAGCCGATGTTGAACTGGAAGACCATGCGCATCCCGATGCGCCGCGTGGTGGCCTTCATTTCCTCCACCCGCTGGAGCAATTGCACGCTCTGCTCGAACAGATGGCGGCCAGCCTCGGTCAGGGTCAGCGGCCTCCCGCGATCGAGCAGGCGCACGCCCATTTCCTCCTCCAGCTGCTGGATCTGCCGGCTGAGCGGCGGCTGGGCCATATTGAGCTTCTCGGCCGCGCGGCTGAACGAGCCTTCCGCGGCGACGGTGGTGAAGTAGCGCAGGTGCCGCAGGTCCATATCCAACCTCAGTCTTGATACCTCACAAGTATGATCGCGGCGCGAACCCACTCAATCTGCGCAATTTTCTCCTCGCACCTCGCCATTCGCATCTGCTTTCATACCCGGAAAGTATGAATATACACTCATTCGGTCTTAGCCCACCGACCTCTTGCGCCGTAGTTTGCCGCGCAGGGAAGAAACGTCCGGACGGAGGTGCCGAAGGCCCTCGACTGGAACACGACGCGGCCGAAGCCGCGGGAGGGCCATGTTCGCCAGCCGCATCGCCACGTCCGGCTTCCGCGCCATCGACCGGGACGGCTATGCCCGCGGGCGCGAGGCCATCCTCTGCGCGATCACCCCGCACGTCACCATCACCGCCAGCGCCGAGACACCCGCGATGCCGCAGGCCATGGCGTCGGAGCTGAATGCCAGCATGTCGGGCTCACGCCTCGCCGTCTTTTCCCCGCCGTGCATCTCTTCGCCGCCGAACTGCGCCGAGACATAGCCGCCTCCTTTCCAAACGTCAGAACATCTGAGGAGACCCCATGCCAACGCCCACTGCCGTCACACGGGACATCAAGGACATTATCGACGCTGGGTCGATGACCGGCCGCCGCTGGGCGGTCGTCGCGCTGTGCTTCATGATCGCGCTGCTCGACGGCTTCGACACCCAGTCGATCGCCTTTATCGGCCCCGCGATCGCGCAGGACTTCGGCATGAAGGCGGCGGACATGACCTGGGTCATCACCGCGTCCATCATCGGCATGACGCTGGGCGCCATCGGCCTCGGCAGTTTCGGCGACAAATTCGGGCGCCGCAGGGCCATCCTCATCGCGGTGTTCCTGTTTGGCGTGTTTTCGCTGATGGGCGCTTACGCCACGTCGCCCACCCAGATCATCGTGTTGCGCTTCCTCATCGGCATCGGCATGGGCGGCGCGACGCCCTCCCTGCTGGCGCTCGCCGGCGAATACAGCACCTCCTCCAAGCGCGGCCTCATGATCACCGGCGTGCTGCGCGGCCTGCCTGCCGGGGCCATGCTGGGCGGCCTCATCGCGGCGAGCTGGCTGCCGGTGCTCGGCTGGCGCGGCATCTTCCTGCTGGGCGGCGTGGTGCCGCTGGCGCTGATGGTCGTGATCTACTTCCTGCTGCCGGAATCCCCGGCCTATCTCGTCTCCCGCAAGCAGAATGATGGCCAGAACCAGGCTCGCAAGCTGATCGAGCAGATGACCGGCCAGAGGATTCCCGACGGCGTGCGCCTGGTGAACCCCGCCAAGGTGACGCACGGCGCCTCCATTGCTGGGCTGTTCGAGAGCCGCTACCGCAACGTGACATTGGCGATCTCGGCCATCTACCTGTTCAACTGGATCGCGTGGTTCCTGCTGCTCCAGTGGCTGCCCACCGCGCTCACCACGCTGGGCCTTGAGAAGGCGCAGGCGGCCTACGGCACCGTGACTGTCAACGCCGCCTTTATCGCCATGGCGCTGCCGCTCTCGGCCTTCCTGCCCAAGGTGGACGCCCGCAAGCTGCTGGTGTGCATGTTCCTCGTGGGCATCGGCGTCGCAATTGGCCTCGGCCTTGCCGGCGACCGCTGGCCGGTGGTGTTCACG
>JAEWBL010000359.1 GCA_023391175.1 Pseudomonadota bacterium | reverse complement strand
ACGGTGCCCGATGAGCACGCTGCCGGTTGCCCTGACCCTGAATGCGGGCTCTTCGTCGCTGAAGTTCAGCCTGTTCGACATCTCGGGCGAGCCGAGGCAGATGGCCATCGGCCTCGTGGAGAACATCGGCAAGCAGCCGCGGCTGAAGGCCGATCTGGGCGAGGCCCTGCCCGCCGTGACACGCGAGCTGAAGCCCGAGGAAGCCGCCGACCACACCGCTGCGCTCGCCACGGTGCTCGCCTTGCTGCGCGCGAGCTTTCCCGGCGCCAAGGCGTCCGTGGTGGGCCACCGCGTGGTCCATGGCGGCCCCCATTATGCCGAGCCTGTGGTGGTGACGGATCAGGTTATGGCGGAGCTGAAGCGCCTTTCGCCCTTCGCGCCCATCCACCAGCCGCATAACATCGCCGGCATCGAGGCGGCGCGGGCGGCCTTTCCGGAGGCGCTGCAGGTGGCGTGCTTCGACACCGCCTTTCACCGCCACCACCCCAAGGCGAACGACGTCTTCGCCCTGCCCCGCGAATATTATGACAAGGGCATCCGCCGTTACGGCTTCCACGGCCTCAGCTACGAATATGTCTCCGGCGAGCTGAAGCGCATCGCGCCGCAGATTCATGCCGGCCGGGTGGTTGTGGCGCACCTCGGCAACGGCGCCTCCATGTGCGGCATTCTCGGCGGACGCTCGGTGGCCTCCACCATGGGCTTCACCGCCCTCGACGGGCTGCCCATGGGCACGCGCTGCGGCCAGGTGGACCCGGGCGTCATCTTCTACATGGTGCAGCAGGAAGGCCGCAGCATCGATGAGGTGCGGGACATCTTCTACACCAAGTCCGGCCTGCTCGGCCTGTCGGGCATTTCCAACGACATGCGCATCCTGGAGAGCGCAGGCGTGCCAGAGGCCAACGAGGCCATCGACTATTTCGTGTTCCGCATCCGCCGCGAGCTGGGCGGCCTCGCCGCGGCGCTCGGCGGCATCGATGCCCTCGTCTTCTGCGGGGGCATCGGCGAAAATTCCCGCAAGATCCGCCGGCGCATCTGCGACGGGCTGGACTGGATCGGGCTGGAGCTGGACCATGACCGCAACGACAGCAATGCGCGCGTGATCTCGACCGATTTCAGCCGGGCGCGGATCATGGTGGTTCCGACCAACGAGGAAATCGTCATCGCACGCGCCGCCAAGCGACTGTCCGCGGCCCCTGAAGCGGCGGCGGCGGAGTGAGGCAAAGGGGGGGATAGATGAGGAAGGCGATCAGACCGGAGGAAGCAGCGGACATCGTGCCCGATGGTGCCGTGGTGCTCATCGGCGGCTTCATGGGCGTGGGGACGCCCGAGCGCATGATCGATGCACTGGTGGCGCGCGGGGTGAAGAACCTCACCGTGGTGGCGAACGATGCCGCCATGCCGGGCAAGGGCATCGGCAAGCTGGTCAGCGCCGGCGCCGTCTCCCGGGCGATCATGTCGCACATCGGGCTCAACCCCGAGATCCAGAAGAAGATGATCGCGGGCGAGGTGGAGGTGGAACTGGTGCCGCAGGGCACGTTGGTGGAGCGCATCCGCGCCGCCGGCGTCGGCCTCGGCGCCGTCATCACGGCCACCGGCATCGGCACGCCCGTGGAAGAGGGCAAGCAGGTGCTGGAGATCGACGGCAAGCGTTATCTGGTGGAAAAGCCCATCCATGGCGACTTCGCGCTGATCGCCGCGCAGCAGGCCGACTATGCCGGCAACCTGCTCTATTCGCTGACCGCCCACAATTTCAATCCGATCATGGCGCTGGCCGGCCGCACCGTCATCGTCGAGCCGGAGATGATCGTTCCGATCGGCATGATCCCACCGGACGCGGTGAAGACGCCGGGCGTGCTCGTGGACCACATGCTCGCGAGGGCCGCGTGATGGATGCCAAGGTCATCGATACCAAGCCGATGGATCGCCCCCGCGCGGGCATGAGCGCCAAGGAAGTGATCGCCCGCCGCGTCGCGCAGGAGATCAAGCCGGGGATGCTGGTCAATCTCGGCATCGGGCTGCCGAGCATGGTGGCCAATTACATCCCCCACGACTACGGCGTCTACTTCCAGGCGGAAAACGGGGTGATCGGCCTCGGTGCCCGCCCGCCCGAAGGCATGGAGGACCCGCACCTCACCGATGCCGGCGGCGGATTCGTGACTGCCGTGCCGGGAGCGGCGTCCATCGACAGCGCCATGAGTTTCGGCCTCATCCGGGGCGGCCATCTCGACATGACCGTGCTCGGCGGCCTCCAGGTGGACGAGCGCGGCTATCTCGCCAACTGGATGGTGCCCGGCAAGATGGTGCCCGGCATGGGCGGCGCCATGGATCTCGTCGCGGGCGCCAAGCGCGTGGTGGTGGCCATGGTCCACTCGGCCAAGGGCGAGGCCAAGATCGTGCCGGAATGCACCCTGCCCCTCACCGCCATGCGTCGCGTCAGCCTCATCGTCACCGAGCTGGCGGTGATCGAACCGACGCACGAGGGCCTGTTGCTGCGCGAGCGCGGCCTCGACGTGCGCGTCGAGGACATTCTCGCCCAGACATCGGCGCGCCTCATCGTCGAGGACGACGTGCCCGAGATGCGGATCGGCTGACGTCCCGCCCGCGCCGCGTCCCCGCCTGTCCCCCGCTCCTTGGCGGCGCTACTGCGCCGCCTCCGTCAGGGTGCGGAGCGGGTCGCTGAGCACATCCATCGTCGCCGGCGGCAGGCCGAGCACCTCGCGGAAGCGCTGGAGCATGGCGAGGGTGCGCGGCTCCATGTCCGCGAGGACACCCGGCACGAACTGCACCACCTCGGCGGCCCGGCGCCGCTCCTCCGGCGTGCGCAGCAGGTCCGGCAGGGTCTCAATGGCCGCGGAGCCGGCATACTCCACGATCAGGCTCTGCTCGTGGATGATCTGCGCGCGCTGCGCCGTCTTCAGCGAGCGGAACGGTTCGTCCTTGGTGAGCACGCGGGCCGATCGTTCCAGCCGGTCGCGCCGCACGGCGCCGCGCGCATCCGCCAGGAGGATCAGCATGCGGATGACCGCCTCCACGAAGCCGCCCGAAGAGACGTGCAACAGCGCCGACTGCACTTCCGGAAGGCCGATCAGCTCTTCCTTGGACTTATGGGTCCGCTCGAAATTGAAGTTGCGGCCGAACCAGCGCATCTGCGGCGTGGCATAGATGCTGAAGAAAAGCGTTTCATACCAGGCGTCGCGCACGTCGCGGATGATGTCGAAGCTCTGCTCGATGGCATCGGCGACGAGCCTCTCCGCGAGGACGAACGGATTGTCCTCCGCCGCCGGCTGGCGGCTCTGCGCCGTCGCCAGGGCCGCGCCCGGCAGCCCGGCGAGGAAGGGATTGCGGGACGAGAGCATGGCCCGCTGCACCCGAAGCGGATGGAGCTGCCGCCCCAGTTCCGCGCTCGCCTTCGTCACGCTGGCCTGCACCCCCGGCCGCACGAGGATGTCGTAA
>JAEWBL010000304.1 GCA_023391175.1 Pseudomonadota bacterium | reverse complement strand
AAGCTGCCCTCGGTCTTGTGGGTGTCCACGGAGACGATCTTCCACTGCACCTTGTATGCGCCGGCCGGCAGCGACTGCCCCAGCTTCAGCACCAGCGCCCTGGGATCGGCGCCATCCGCCGACGCGCCCGAGGCGACGGACGAGCCATCCGCGCGGGTGACGACGATGGACGAAAAGCGGGGCTCCACCGCCTCGCTGAAGACGAGGCGGATCTCGCTGGGGCCGGCGGTCACGGTGGTGCCGACGCCCGGCACCGCCTTTTCCAGATGTGCGTGGGCGAAGGCGGCGGTGGCGGACAGGAGGCCGAGGGCCGCCGCGGCGGCGAAGGTTGCGATGCGCTTCATGATGGGTCTCGCGAAAAAGGGATCTCAGGGAAAGAGAGGCTTGCCGATGCCGTTCGGGAAGATGTCGTCCAGAAAGAAGTGCAGCTGGCCGATCACACCCACATGGCTGCCGCTCTGGACATTGATGGGGATCAGCGCCTCAAGCCCTACCTGCACCGCCCCGTTGGACCAGATGACACCGGGACTGATGGTGCCTGTCGTGATGCGCGCGCCGTCGCCGATGTTGGAGACCGGCGACTGGAAGCTCGCTTCGATGATGGGGGTGAGCTGCTTGATGAAGTCCGGCTGGCCGGTCATCTCGCGCACGTTCTGGTTGAGGTAGGGCAGGCTGTATTGCAGCGACAGGCCCCAGGTGACCACGCGCGGGTTGGATTCAAAGGTCAGCGGGTCTGTAAGCTGGGTAGGCAGGCCGTAGCCGAGCTGGCCGGTGATGGCGAAGGGCCGCAGCAAAGCGAGGCTGTCCGGCAGGTCGCCGAAGCCCTTGCCGAAATAGAGGTTGGGAGACACGGTGGTGTAGGTGTCCACCACCTTGGAATTGCCGGTGCCGCCCCACTCGATGCTGAGGCCCACCGAGAAGATGAATTCGTGCTCCGCATTGTTGAGGAGCATCGCCTTCAGCGTCGTCTCGATATTGTCGAAGCCCGAATGGCCGGGGCTGTTCTGCAGCCAGCCGCTGCCGATGGAGACGCCCAGCCACGGGGTGATGGTCTTGGCATATTCGAACGAATAGCCGGTGCCGCTGACCCCGTCGCCATCCTTCAGATATTGCACGGTGGGCAGCGCGAGTTCGTCGGCCACGGCCGGATCGTCGAAGGTGAGCGTCGCCGGGAACACGCGGTCGCCCGCGATGCCATGGGCGCTTGCGGACGGGGGATGCGCAGCGAGAAGAAGGCCGGTCAGCGCGCAAAGGCTGACGGCCCCGTGAAGCCTGGTCATGAAAGAATCCTCGTGAGAAACCGAAGGCGCGGGCGAGCGCGCGGGTTCAGGCAGCCGTGACGGCGTTCACGAGGAAGGGCGGTGCGCGCGGCGGCGGCCCGCGCTTGAAGGGAAGCTGTATGGCGAGCTGCGCGGCGGGAAGATCCGCACGCGCGAGGTGAAATCCGCCCGCGGCCATGAGCGCGACGGCAGCAGGCGGCGGCGCCAGCATGCCGTCCGCGCAGGGACAGGCGATGCAGTCCGCGCAACAGGGATGCGACGGGGATTGATCGGGAGCCGAAGGGCCGGCCTGCCCGCTTTCGTGCTCGCACAGGAGGCCGGCGGCAACCAGCCCTTCGACCTGCACCGCATTCCACCTGAGGCCGGCGGCATTGCCCGCCTGCACGAAGGCGGCAATGCCGTTGACCAGCAGCAGCATGGCGAAGAGCAGGCGCAGGATAACGGGCAGGCGCGATACGACCGCAAGGCGCAAACCCGCGTGCGCGCGTCCGGCTGATCCGGCCGCGCCTCCCCGCGCCTTGCTGCCTCCCCCGCCCCCCATCCGAGCTTGATCCCGTACTGCGTGCGTTCGTTTCCGAAGGTCGCAAGACTACCAGCGATGACGAGCACCGCGCAACCAACGTCCCGTTTCGTCTTGCGACAACCGGTAAAATACCAGAGAAAAATTGGGAATACCGTCGGGTAAAACTAAATTATTCCCTCGCCACGCAACTTCTGAGCGCAGGCACCTCGCCCTAACCTCCGAAAAAGACCCGTTCAGCTGTACCCCGCAGCAGCCAATCGCGCTGCTTGTCGTCCAGCATGGGGCTTCGGAGGGCGAAATCGTAGGTGGCGGCGAAGGCGAAGGCGGTGGCCAGCGTGTTCGGCGGATCGCGCTCCAGCACCGGCATGTCGCTGCCCCACATCAGCCGCTCCGGCCCGAACGCGGTGAGTAACGCGAGGAACTGCGGAATGACCCGGACGTAAGGTGGCTTGTCAAACTTGTTCAAGCCGGAAATCTTCACTGTCACATTCGGGAATTGGGCGAGGTCCACAAGCCGGCCCAGCTGGACCTGGTCGCCCGGCATCACATGCGCCATGTGGTCGAGGCAGACAGACGTTTTCGGGTAGCGCTGGCACAACTCGGCCATGTGCAGCAGCGCATCGTCGCTCATGTCGGGACTGTCGCGCAGGAGCGGGCAAATCACCAGATTTTCCACCGCCGCGATGGACCAGAGGGCATGCATCACTGGCGAGGTCAGCCAGCGCTCCGTGTTCACGCCGCGCAGGCGGAAGCCCTTCACGCCCCGCGCCTTTGCCTCGGCCATGTGGTCGATCGCGTCGGGCCGGCTGTCGTCCACCGCGCCCACCACGGCGAAGGTGCCGGGGTGAGCCGCTG
>JAEWBL010000282.1 GCA_023391175.1 Pseudomonadota bacterium | reverse complement strand
GCAAACGGAAAGGGGGCGCGCCTTGCCGGCGCGCCCCCTTTTATTCGTCCCTTAGGGAAGATCAGTCCTCCAGCACCTTCAGCTTGAACAGGAGGCCGGCGAGATAGGCGCCCACCAGCGGCACGATGATGAACAGCCAGAGCTGGGAGATGGCCTTGCCCCCCGCGAACAGGGCGGGGCCGATGGAGCGGGCCGGGTTCACCGACACGCCGGTGACGGGGATGAAGACGATGTGGATCATCACCAGCGACAGGCCGATGGCGAGGCCCGCCGCCTGGGTGATCCCTGCCTTCGAGGTGGAGCCGAGGATCACCACCAGGAAGATGAAGGTGCCGACCAACTCGGCGATGATCGCGGCGCCGAGGCCGTAGCCGCCGATATAGCCCTCGCCCCAGCCGTTCTGGCCGAGGCCGGCGGTCTTCACATCGAAGCCGGCCAGCTTGCCGGAGGCGATCATGAACAGGATGGCGGCGCCGACGATGCCGCCCAGAATCTGCGCAATCCAGTATTTCGGCACTTCGGAGGTGGGAATGCGTCCCGCGGCCCAGACGCCGACGGTGACGGCGGGATTGATGTGGCAGCCCGACACATGGCCGATGCCGTAGGCCATGGAGGTCACGGCGAGGCCGAAGGCGAAGGCAATGGCGAGCATTCCGATGGGTGCGGAGCCGTAGCCGGTGAGCACGGCCGAGCCGCAGCCGAAGAGGACGAGAACTGCTGTTCCGATGAACTCGGCGACGTATTTGTTCATTGCCCAGTCTCCCCTGCGCGCCCCCGGCCGGTGGGGGACCGGGCGGTCCGGCGCGCATCCATCAGGTTCAGGAGCAGAATTCCCCGTCCGGACCGAACGAGACCGGGCGGACCCGCTCCCTCGCGGCGCCCCCGAAGGTCAACCGCAGCTCAAGCCAACTCCCGCCAACGGCAGAGATCAAGACTGCAACCTCAAATCTAGGCCACCCATCTCCACCTTTTTGGCGTGCGGCAGCGCAGCATCGCCTGCCGCGCTCGCGAAAAGATGAACGGAATGTAAAGGCCCGTGTCGGCACGGGTTCAGGGGGAACGTCGTACAAGGGCGATGAAATCGTCCTCCATTGAGGGGACGACGCGCCGCCCTCCGGCGTTCTAAGCCGGCCACGCGACGACGAACCGAGACCTGTGCCATGAAGACCTCCTCCCTGCTCGCGGCCGCCGCGACCACCTTCATCGCCATCGCCGCCTGGGGCGGTGGTGACCTCGTGCGCGCCTTCCCCAGCGATGCCGCCCCCGCCCTGGCGAAGGTGGATACGCCCGCCGCACGCCCGGCCGCCTACCAGTGGCGCGACTATTGGGACCGTGACGGCGCGGAGGCCACGACGCGGGCCTGCCCCGCGCGCAAGAGCATCAGCATGTCGTGGGAGGGGCCCCGCCTCTCGTGGCAGCGCAACTGCGCGCGTCCCATCTGAGCTTCATGCTCCTCGCGCCACGGTGGGGCGCCGCAGGACGGGAGCCCCTCCGGTCACGCTGACGTTGGGCCGCGAACATGTTAGGTGTGCGCGCCCCGGCGTTTCGGGGAGGGAGGGACTTCATGATGCGACTATGGACCGGCGCCTCAGCTGCCGCGCTGGTTGCAGCGGCGATGCTGTGGACCGCGACGGCTGACGCCCAGCAGCCCCCGTCGACAGCACAGGCGCAGAGCCAGACCGCGGCCTCGCCCTCCGCGCCTCCGACGTGGCCGCGCGTCTATGACCTGCCGGACAACCAGGTTCTGCAGCTCTATCAGCCGCAGATCGACGCATGGAACGGCGACACCATGTCCGGCCGCGCCGCCGTCGCCATCGGCGTGAAGACCGGCGCCCCGACGTACGGCATGGTGAAGTTCAGCACCCGCGTCGCCATCGACAAGCCGGCGGGCCTCGTCCACCTGGCCACCTTCACCATCGAAGGGGTGCAGGTGCCCACCGAGCCGGCCAAGGCGAGCGAGATCCGCTCCGCGCTCCAGACCCGCCTGCCGCCTGACGGCATCACGGTTCCGCTCGACCAGCTCCAGGCGAGCTATGCGGTGAACCAGGAACTGGCCAAGGTCCAGACCCAGCCGGTGGACAACACCCCGCCGCAGATCCTGTTCGCCACCACCACCACGATCCTCATCCCCATCTCCGGCGAGCCCGTGCTGCGGCCGATCAAGGGCGTGAGCGGCTTCCAGCGGGTCATCAACACCCAGCCGCTGCTGCTGAAGGATGAGGCCGGCACCTATCACCTCGAAGCCGCCGGCCACTGGTACGAGACGCCGAACCTCGGCGGCACCTGGATCGTCACGCCCCAGGTCTCGGACGCCCTCGCCTCCGCCGGCAAGGCGGCCAGTGCGGAGAGCCCGGCCGATCCGCTGCTCAGCAGCGACAAGAAGCCGATCAACCCGGCCCCGGCCATCATCGCCGTCACCAAGCCCACCGAGTTGATCCAGACCGACGGGCAGCCGCAGATGCTTCCCGTGGCGGGCACCAACCTGCTCACCATGAACAATTCCGACCATGCGGTGTTCATGGAGACCACCTCCAACACCTATTACGTCCTGATCTCCGGCCGCTGGTTCAAGGCCGCCGATCTCAAGGGGCCGTGGGCGTTCGTGGCCAGCAACGCGCTGCCCAGGGACTTCTCGAAGATTTCGCCGAACGATCCGAAGGCGAACGTGCTGGTCTCGGTGGCCGGCACGCCGCAGGCCAAGGAAGCGGCGATCGCCGCCACCATCCCGCAGACCGCCACGGTGAAGCGCAGCGTGGAACTGAAGGTCGCCTTTGAGGGCGCGCCGAAGTTCGAGCCCATCAGCGGCACCGCGCTCTCCTATGCGGTGAACACCGCGACGCCGGTGATCCGCCTCGCGCCCGACCGCTTCTATGCGGTCAACAACGGCGCGTGGTTCGTGGCGGTCGATCCGGCCGGCCCGTGGCGGGTCGCCGATGTGGTGCCGGACGTGATCTACACCATCCCGGTGTCCTCGCCCCTGCACTACGTCACCTACGTGCGCATCTACGGGTCCACGCCGGACGCGGTGGTGGTGGGCTATACCCCCGGCTACATGGGCGTCGTCGTCGCGCCCGGCGGCACGGTGGTCTACGGCACCGGCTACAATTGCGTCGGCTATGCCGGCTTCGCCGACTGGTACTCCTGCCCCGTCACCTATGGCGTCGGCGCCGGCTTCGCGCTGGGCCTCGACACCGGGTTCGCCTTCGGCTTTGCCGCCGGCTGGGGCTGGGGCGCGGCGGTGTACCCCTACTGGGGTCCCTACTGGCATCCCTATGGTCCCTATGGACCCTACGGACCCTGGGGCGGCCACTGGGGCTACACCAACCTGAACCAGACCAACCTCTACGGCCGCTGGGGCGGCGCCGCCACCGTCAACCATGCGTGGGGCACCACCTGGAACGGCACCGACTGGTCCGGCCGCGACTGGCATGGCACCACCGCAAACGGCACCAACTTCGCCGGCCGCTCGGGCGCCGCGTTCAATCCCTATTCCGGCAACTACGCCGCCGGCCGGGAGAACAGCCGCTACAACCCCACCACTGGAGCCCGTGGCGAAAGCCGCGCCGGGGTGGAAGGCAACGCCTATACGGGCAATGCCGCCGCTGGTCGTGAATCCGCCGGCGCCAACCCGACCACGGGCACCTATCACGCCTCCCAGACCGGCGTGACGGAAAAGAACGGCAATGTGAACGTCGACAGCCGCGGCGTCGCCGGCAATGCCAAGACCGGCAATGCCGTCGCCTGGGATAACGGCCACGTGGCCGTGGACCACGACGGCAACGTCTACCAGCACAACGACAACGGCAGCTGGAGCCAGCACACCAACTCCGGCTGGCAGAACACCAGCCGCGACACCTCCAGCCTCGACAACGAGGAGCGGGCCCGCGCCACCAGCAGCCAGCGCGTGTCGAGCTATGGCGGCGACGGCTTCGGCGGCGACGCCTATGGCCGCGGCGACTCGTTCGGCTCCGGCGGGTTTGATCGCGGCTTCGGCGGCTTCGGCGGCGGTGACCGCGGCGGTGACTTCGGCGGCGGCGGTGGCTGGGGTGGCGG
>JAEWBL010000245.1 GCA_023391175.1 Pseudomonadota bacterium | reverse complement strand
GCCATGCACCCGGCCGATGCGGCCGTCGGCCATCACGTCCACCTTCAGGGCGCAGACGGACGGGCAGTCATGGGGACAGACAGACGGGTGGGTCGCAACCGGGCTGTGGGCGGTGTGCGAAACGGTCGGGGCATGGACGTTCATGGCCCCGAGACAATAAAGGGGGCAACGCGCGCCGTCGCCCCTTTTTCAGATAACGGCCGAGTGAGGCTCAGGCGCCGTGGCCGGCCTCGGCGGCCCGGTCGCGCCCCCGATTGCGCAGCACGTAGCCGAGCCCCAGGACGAAGAGCGCGCCGATGGTGCTGGCCACATAATGGGGGAGCGCGGCCGGATGCAGCCCGTCCTCGGCCACCTTCACCAGCGCCGGGTTGAGGTGCTGCAGGTAGCTGAGCGCCATCACGTCGCCCACCAGCATCTCGCCGGCGATCCAGCCGAGCAGCGCCGCGCCGGCCCAGATGAGGATGGGGAAGCGGGTGAGCAGCGAGAGCAGCAGCTGAGAGCCGAAGATGATGAGCGGGATGGTGAGCAGCAGGCCGAACACGAACAATTCCCAGTGCCCGCGCGCCGCGGCGGCGATGGCCACCACATTGTCGAGGCTCATGACCGCATCGGCGATGGCGATGGTGCGCACCGCCTTCCACAGGCTGTCGGAAGCGGCGACCTCGTGGGAATCGCCGCCATTGTCAGTGACGAGCTTGATGGCGATCCAGAACAGCAGCAGGCCGCCCACCACCTTCAGGAACGGCACGCCGAGAAGGTAGGACACCGCCAGCGCGAACAGGATGCGCAGGCCCACCGCCGCGCCAGCCCCGAGCAGGATGCCCCATTTGCGCTGTTTCGCCGGCAGCGAGCGGCACGCCAGCGCGATCACCACCGCATTGTCGCCGGACAGCAGCAGGTCGATCCAGATGATCTGCAGGAGGGCAACCCAGAAGGTCGGGGCGGTGAAATCCATCGTCCACTCCATGTGGTGAGGCTGGGGATGCGGGTAAGGTCGGACCGGGCTCCGGCACGCCGCAGTTATTATTACGTAGCGTCATGTTGATGACGTGCCGAAACTTCCGTTACGTCAATCAAGGGGCAGAAAAAAGGGGCCGATGCGGCCCCTTTTCGTCTTGATCGTCTCAGGCTGCGAGGTCGTCGTGGGCGTGGGCGCGCCGACCCTTGTGCCAGCGCAGGGCCAGCGCGAGGCCGACCACAAGGGCGGCACCGGCGGCGGAGACGATGCGGTGGAGGTGATGCGTGGTTTCCTCGCCCAGCCGCTCGATGATGGCCACGTCGCCGAGGAGCATGTCGCCGGCCACCCAGCCCAGCAGGGCGGCGCCGGCCCAGACCAGCAGCGGGAAGCGGTTGATGAGCGCCATCACCAGCGAGGAGCCGGCGATGATGAGCGGAATGGAGATGGCGAGGCCGAAAATGAGAAGGAACCAGTTGCCGTCGGCAATGGCGGCCACGGCCACCACATTGTCGAGGCTCATGACGATGTCCGCCACCGCCACCGTGCCCACGGCCTTCCACAGATTGTCGCTGGATTGAATGGCCTCTTCGCCTCCCTCGTCGGGACTTGCGAGATCCACCGCGATCCACATGAGCGCGAGCGAGCCCACGAGCTTCAGCCACGGCAGCGCCAGAAGCGTCGCGACGATGCCGGTGAAGACGATGCGGAGGGCGACGGCCACGCCGGCGCCGAGGATGATCCCGGTACGGCGGACCTTCTCCGGCAATGAGCGGCAGGCGAGGGCGATCACCACCGCATTGTCACCGGACAACAGAACGTTGATCCAGATGATCTGCAGCAGTGCCAGCCAGAGCACTGGAGAGTCGAGCGACATAGTCCCTACCCCGGGCCATTTGAGCGTCAGCGTCACCGCGAGATTGTATTCTGCGTCTGGTGCGCCGTATTCTGGATTTTGACGCTACGTTAATGTGCCCAAGCGGAACCCTCAACAAAAACCGGATACCGCGGCGCACAAATTCGATCGCGCGCCGCAGTATCTTAATCCATTACCTGTTCAGCCGACAATTTCATTGCCGGAGAAGAACTGGGCGATCTCCGCCTTGGCATTGTCGGTGCTGTCGGAGCCGTGGGCGGAATTCGCCTCGATGGACTCGGCGAACAGCTTGCGGATGGTGCCCTCGGCGGCGTTCGCCGGGTTGGTGGCGCCCATCACGTCGCGGTACTTGGCGACGGCGTTCTCGCCTTCGAGCACCTGCACCACCACGGGGCCGGAGGTCATGAAGGCCACGAGGTCGCCGAAGAAGGGACGCTCCTTGTGGACGGCGTAGAAGGTCTCGGCCTCCTCGCGCGTCATGCGGATGCGCTTCTGGGCCACGATCTTGAGGCCCGCGTTCTCGATGACGGCATTGATGGCGCCGGTGAGGTTCCGACGCGTGGCGTCGGGCTTGATGATCGAGAAGGTGCGCTCGATCGCCATGGGGGACCGTCCTGTCTGTTCTTGGAAGAGGAATGCCGCGAGCATCCCGCGGATGGCGCGGCTCTTAGCAGGGGGGCGGCCAAGGGGCAAGGCGAGGGGGCGAAATGCCCCGCCTTCAGCGGCCCTTCAGCACCCCGTCGATGGCCCGCTCCACGGCGGCGGAGGCATCGAAGGCCACCGGCACGCCCAGCACGCGGGGCCAGAACAGCGGCTCCTTGATGGCCCCCAGGAATTGCGCCGCCGCCAGCTGCGGATCGTCCGTCGCGAGGCGCCCCTCCGCCGCGAGGGCGGCGAAATAGGCGCCGAGGCCTTTCAGCGCCGGCTCCTTGCCGACGGCGAAATAGGCCTGCGACAGCTCGGGAAAGCGCGGTGCCTCGGCGATGACCAGACGCAGCAGCGGCACCACGTCCGGTCGCTCCCAATGCTCGGTCAGGCGCCCCACATAGGCGCGCAGCACGGCGCGCGGGTCGCCAGCCGTGTCCTCGGGCAGGATGGGCGCGCGGGTGAAGTGGGACCATGCGTCATCGATGACGGCGGCGAACAGCTCCGCCTTGCCGGGAAAGTGCTGGTAGAGCGTGCGCTTGGAGACGGGGGCGGCCGCCGCCACCGCATCCATGGATGTGCCCTCATAGCCACGCTCCAGAAAGAGCCGGCGCGCAGCGGCGCGGATGCGCGGCACAGTCGTGCGGCGGTCGCGCCCGGGATTTCCATCAGCCTGCGCGGCATCGGTCGCGCGGCTGGACTGCGGGGGAGGGGAAGGGATGTCGCTTGACATAAGTACACTATACGGTGTAGTTTACATTCATGGCCAGCGCGGATCCGCCTGGCTGTACGTCCCCAAACTCCCCTTCATATGAGGTCCCCCATGGACCATCGCTCCCTCGGTCGCTCGGGCCTGTCCGTGTCCGCCATCGGTCTCGGCTGCATGGGCATGTCCGAATTCTACGGACCGAGCGACGACGAACAGTCGCTCGCGACCCTAGCAGCCGCTCTCGACCTCGGCATAAATTTCTTCGACACGGCCGACATGTATGGCGTCGGCCACAACGAGCGCCTGCTCGGCCGCTTCCTGAAAGGGCGCCGCGATCAGGTCATCCTCGCCACCAAGTTCGGCAACGTTCGCGGCCCCAATGGCGAGCGCCTCGGCATTTCCGGCACGCCCGACTACGTGCGCTGCGCATGCGATGCGAGCCTCGGACGGCTCGGCATCGATACCATCGATCTCTATTACCAGCACCGCGTGGACCCGAAGACGCCCATCGAGGAAACGGTGGGCGCCATGAAGGGGCTGGTGGAGGCCGGCAAGGTGCGCTTCCTCGGCCTCTCCGAATGCTCGGTGGCGACGCTGCGCAAGGCCCATGCGGTGCATCCCATCACCGCGGTGCAGATCGAATACTCTCTGTGGAGCCGTGAGCCGGAAGACGAGATGCTGGCGGCCTGCCGCGAGCTGGGCGTCGCCTTCGTCGCCTATTCCCCGCTCGGCCGGTCCTTCCTGACCGGCGCGGTGAGCGGGCCGGAGAGCCTCGCCGCCGGTGACTTCCGGCGGGACAATCCCCGCTTCAGCGGCGATGCCCTCAAGACCAACCTCGCGCTGGTGGAAGCCCTGAAGGACTTCGCGGCGACGAAGAAAGCGACCAGCGCGCAGATCGCCCTCGCCTGGATTCTCGCCAAGGACGACAACATCGTCCCCATTCCCGGCACCAGGCGGCAGAAGTATCTGGAGGAGAACGTGGCGGCCACCCGCATCCGCCTCTCCCCGGAGGAGGTCGCCGCGCTCGATGCGCTCTTCGCACCGGGTGCGGTGGCCGGCACCCGCTATCAGGCGGCAGCCATGGCGATGCTGAACCTCTGACCCGATCGCATCAAGGCCCGCGGCGCTGTCGCGGGCCTTTTCTTACCAAACGTAAGTTTCTGCAGGACGGGCCCCTGGCAGCGGTTCACAGCCCCCATTCCACATGCTAGAAACGGCGCATGTGAAAACCACATTTCAACTTATGTGAAATGTGAAATCGGGAGCCCGTTCCATGATTACCCGCCGCGCCCTCCTCGCCGCCACCTTTGCCGGCGCGGCCTTTGCCCCGCTCGGCGCCGTGCCGTCGCAGGCCCAGCAGGGACCGAATACGCTGCTGAATGTCTCCTACGACATCTCCCGCGAGCTGTTCACGGCCATCAATGCCGAGTTCATCCCCTTCTGGAAGTCGAAGACCGGCCAGGAACTGACGGTCAACCAGAGCCACGCCGGCTCCTCCCGCCAAGCCCGCGCGGTCATTGAGGGGCTGGAGGCGGATGTGGTCACCTTCAACCAGGTGATCGACGTGGATACCCTCGCCAAGGCCGGCTATGTGGCGAAGGACTGGGCGAAGAAGTTCCCCAATGCCGCCTCGCCCTATTATTCCTTCCCGGCGTTCCTCGTGCGCGCGGGCAACCCGAAGAACATCAAGGACTGGTCCGACCTCGTCCGCGACGACGTGAAGGTCATTTTCCCGAACCCCAAGACCTCCGGCAACGCGCGCTACACCTATCTGGCAGCCTATGCCTATGCGCTGGAGCAGAACCAGGGCGACGCCGCCAAGGCGGATGCCTTCGTGAAGAAGCTGCTTTCCAACGTGCCGGTGTTCGACACCGGCG
>JAEWBL010000120.1 GCA_023391175.1 Pseudomonadota bacterium | reverse complement strand
GGCCGATGCCGCCGTAAACGTGTCCGGAACCTCGCCTTCAACGAGACCAGGATGCAGCGATGTGCGACGAATGTGATGCAGAAGCGCGAACATGCCGCCGCCCTTGCCCCGGATCTCGTCGTATCGGATGGCCTGCACCTCTGGCATAATGCGGGGGTGAAGGATCCGGACCTTCGGCGGCAGGTCGGGTGCAGCGTCCTTTTTCAGCCGACGCAGCGCAAGCGGGGGCCGGCCGCATTGACCCGAGAAAAGCGCAGCATGAAGCTGCTTCATGCGCTCTTCGCGCGGCTCGTCGAAAACCCGGCGAAACTCGGCGAGCGGGCCCAGCGCCAGCGGGAAGAGCTGATCCATGATCGCCCAGATATCGCGCGTGGCGTTCTCCACGGGCGTCCCGGTGAGGCCGATGCGGAAATCGGCGAGGACGGCCTTTGCTGCCTCCGAACGCATGGCAAACGGGTTCTTCAGATTCTGGATCTCGTCAAACACGACCACGGCGAAGGGCGCTTCCGAAAAGGAGACGGCATAATTGGCAACCGTCTGGTAGGTCGCGATCACGAGGCAGGGCGAATTCTCGATCGAAGAGAGGTCGAGCCGGGCCGTGCCATCATCAATGTCGCGCCCGCGCTGCGCGGGGCGCTTCCATCGCTTGAGGTGCTGACCAAAGAGGCGGACCGGCTCGCCCCAGAAGTCGGGATCGACATGGGTGGCACACTCTGCCTCCCAATTTCGCAGCAGGGAGGTCGGCGCGACGATGAGGAAGGGTCGGGACGGCACTTCGCCATCGACCATTTGTTGCCGCAGCCAGGTCAGGAAGCTCAACGTCTGCAATGTCTTGCCTAGGCCCTGCTCATCCGCGTTCAGGATGCCCGGCAATCCCGTGCTCCAGGCTTGCGCCTGCCACTCGAAGGCCGCGACCTGATAGGGGCGTAGCGTCGTAGATACCTGTGGCGGCAGACTGAACTGCGCTACCGAACCACGTGGGGTGACTTCGGCTCCGAAGTCCGTATCCCAGAAGTTGCTGTGCGTGAGCGGCAGAAATACCGTCTGCGGGTCGCCCGTTGCGGGCGTATCCCCGCGGTTGCGCAGCATCTCCAGCCGCCGCGCCAAAGCCTCGATCACCTCATCGATGACCGGGATAGCGCCGACGCGATGAGGCACGATCTGCGTGCCCGCCATCTTCGCCTCCGCGAGGACCTGAAGCAGGGGCTCCACCTCGTCGTCGAGCAACAGACCGAGCCTCTCGCCCAGTTCCTCCGTCATTGTCGCCGGGAGCCAGTTGGTGCCGCCCCCTCCATCATGGCGGGCGCGGGGCGAGCCCACTCGGCGACGGCGATGACGCGCGACGTCCATGCGGCGGTCTTGGTCCATGCCCCCGAGACGGCCCGCTCCAAAGCCTCCTGGTAGCCAGCAGGGCTCATCAGCTCGTTCAGCCGGCCATCATCACGTGCCTGACGTTCGACGGCTTCGGTAATGATACGCTCAGCGTCGCGAATGAAGACACGGCGCCTATTCGCATCCTGCCGGCCCGCAGCGGCGATGGCATCCACCACGGGCATGGCCGAACGATCCAGGATCAGGAATTTTGCCGAGCCGATCCGATAGGCCGGCTGCGCACCGCGCGCCATGGCCTGATGCTGGAATTCGGCCAGTTCTTCGGCTTTGACGGGAGACGCCATCGCCTCCACCGGAGACCCAGACGCGAGGTTTGCGCCGATGAAGGGGAGCGGGGCAAACCGGCTGTCGTCGGCCGCGTCAAGATCGAGGCCGACCCGGTCGCAGGTGACGATCTCGATCTGATCCAGCGCCCCGTCAAGCGCGACCGCCTTGCCTGCCTCCTCCAAGCCGAGAGCTCGGCGAAATGCGCCAAGCGCCAGCCAGTGGTCTTGCAACGTCCCACGTGGATCAAAAGCCTCGGCAATGCCAATTGCCTCGAAGAGCGGAGCCGGAATCCTCAGCAGTTCGGGCCCATCGTGAAGCATAGCGCCCGTCCGCTTGAGGGGCACGGTCCGCCCGCCCTTTTCCCACCACCAGTCCAGACGGAAGTCCGCGCCGCCGAGAGACCCGCGCATGGCCGCCCTGAAGATATAGCGCGTGTTGAGCCCTGGCAGCCCGATAGCGCGCGCGGCTCCGTTGTCCAGCGCAGCGACAAGGCGGTGCGATAGGCGGATCTTCTCGCCGTCGACGGAATGCTCCCCCCGGTCCCGGTCGAGCACGCGCAGTCGCGCCAGCGCCATGGCCACGGCCCGCTCCTCGCGCGGCAATGCATCGAGATCGTATTGCCGGCGCGTTCCGAGAAAAGACAGCAGGCCACGCTTGGGCTGGACGACGGACAGGGTGCAGCCGTCGGCGTCGGGGACACATGTGAAGGTCAGGCTCATCCGATTTTCTCGCGGACCCAGTCCATCCATCTTCCTTGCGGATCATGCCAATGAGTATTTTCTTTATCGTCCCGCGGCAAAATTAGTTCATTTAATTCGTATTCACCCTGGTATAGATCTGGGGTTCCCCGTTTTCCAAGATCGAAAATGTGAACGCGAAAATCGTGAGATCCCTCTACCACGATCTTTTTGCCAATTTTCATAATAAGAAGGCTTCGATTGGTGGCCTGGCGACCGAAAAATACCCCACCCGCGGGACTATTGGCAGCGTTAGCTGCGCTCCAATTGAGATTGTCCGCAATGGCTTGCGCATCCTTGCCGAAGGAGGGCCAAGCTTCGTCAATACGTCCGTCCTCATACAGGCCCATCCAGAACTTTCTCCGTGGAGGCCACTGGCTGCCCTGATTCATGTTCGCAGCTGCTTGCGACACAACATCGAGAAAGGCCTCCATGCGCTGGCCGGCCAGCCACCGCAGCAGGATCCGCTTCCCGTCCTCGCCCACCTGCATCCAGAAATGCGGATTCTGATGACGCGGATCACCGCGATGCCCGATCAGTTCATTGAGCAGGAGCGTGCGTAGCGGCTTGGCGGGCATGCGCGCGGTCCAGGGGCGCAGGAGCCGCGCCACGACGGCTGCGGCCCGATCGCCTTCCAGCCGAGGCGCGCTGGCGGGATGTATCCAGGCCAGCATTCTGCGGACCGTCGGCTCGTCCACCGGCTCGGGCGAAGCCGACAGCCAGGCCTCATGAGCCTCGGTCATGAAGCCCGGCCCATGAGGGGCGAGGATGCCGCGCGCGATCACCGCGCGATAAGGATCGGCCTGCGCGGCCAGCCAGCGACCGAACCGGATGGCCCCATCGGCCGGATCAAGGCTTTCGGGGGTCGCCCGAAACGCGATCTGCCAAAATCGAGGCAGGAAGGCCGCGCGAGCCTGAATGATGCGGGCGAGCTCTGAGGTCCGTGGTTCTCGCGCAACCCAGCCGGTAAGATAGCCATCGCAGAGCGCGCCGAGCAGGGACCTGCGCGTGGTGCACCGAAGCTCGCGCAGCAAAAAGTCTTCGATGTCGGGCGCGAGCGTAGCAAGCTGGCTGGCCCAGGCCCGCACTACCTGTGCCATCTCCCCGTCTGTCAACTGCTTCCAGTCCCAGTTCCGGGTCGCCTGCGTCAGGCGGGAAATGAGGATGTTCAGCGCCTCCGGCTTCACCGGCCGCCGATCGCCGAAGCGTTGCCGGACGCGCCCAGCGACTTCCACCAGCCGCTCCGGAACTTGCGGCGGGGCTGGCGCTGGCGGCAGGCGTGCCAATCGGTCAATCAGGCTCATGGGTCCGCCCTAAGGTACAGGACCGGCCGCGAGCAGCTGTCGCAGACGGGGCAGATCCTCGATCCGCTGCGGCACGAACTGCTCTTCGGGCGGCGCAAACATGATGAAGCGCAGGTCAATGCGCCGGTTGGCGTCGCGACCAGAGCCCGTGTTGTTGTCGCGGATCGGCCGACCCTTGCCATAGCCCGCCACCGAGACGATGGGCTGGTTCCTGATATTGCGGAAGCCCAGCAATTCGGGGCTTGTCGACACCATGATGGCGTAGATGGCGCTTCCCCGGCTGGAACTGAGGTCCATGTTCAGCACATCCGTGCCAGTGCTGTCGGTGTGTCCCTCGACCTGGAGCGCGTCGATCAATGCCACAGCGGGGTTGCAGGCGGATGCAAGTGTCGAGCGCTCACCCAGCGCGAAACATCTCAGCTCTTCCCTCAGGATGCCGGCGATAATCTCCATCTTGCGGCGACCGAGTGGGCTGGGCGCATAGCTGCCCGATTCGAAGAGCCCATCACCCTTGAACTCAAGGGCGTCGCCATTACGGCTGATCGAGACGTCGATCGAGGTGTCTGCCGCCTTGATGCGCTTCTGAATGCGATCGAGCATCTTGCCCCGCAGCTCGGCAGAGCGAAAATTGTAGCGCTCGATAGGGTTGCCATCCTGCGCGCTGAGCTGGCGGCGAAGCCGGCGATTTTCCTCCTCCAGTGCGCGCAGCTTCTGTTCGCGGTCGGTGAGCTTGTCCGCCACTGTCTCGAAGCGCTGGCGCGACACGGCGTCCTTCGGCGCGATCTGGGTGGCGAAGAAAGCGAGGAGGATCATAATGATGAACAGGAAGCTCACCATCAGGTCGGTCATCGAGACGAAAGCGGACTCATCGTCCTCCTCGGCACGCCGAATGCGTCGCGCGGCTCTCATGCAGGCAACCGCTCTCGTGGCGGCTCACTTTCCGGCGTGAAGGTCCGGGCGTTTTCGATGACGGCCTGCAACAACTGCAGCGCCTCGGCATACCGGTCGTGGACCCCATCGCTGTGCTGGCGCAATTCGCCGAGTGTGCGCTGGACCTGCTCCAGATAGGTCGAAAACGCCTTCTCCAGGTGGCCATCATAGGCCTTCGCACGGGTCTCGAAATTGCGGATTAGTTCTTCGATGGACTTGGCCGACGTGACCACGATGGTGCGTTCCGCATCGATCGCTTCCTTGGCCGCATCAACCAGGTTCCGGGCGCCATCGGCCATGGCGCGCGCCTGGTCGGCGGTCGCACGCGCGCTGTCCAGAATCGGAGTGGATGCCGCGTTCATGCTGTCGGCCGCAGATACCAGTTGCTTCGCCGCCGCCTCGATCCGGTCGACAAGCGTGTCCAAGGCAGACGCCGAACGGCCCAGCGTCGCGCTGAATTGTTCGGACGTCG
Source organism: Pseudomonadota bacterium (assembly GCA_023391175.1). Taxonomy (GTDB): domain Bacteria; phylum Pseudomonadota; class Alphaproteobacteria; order Rhizobiales; family Xanthobacteraceae; genus Xanthobacter. Next base: position 10,953 of record JAEWBL010000120.1, on the reverse strand, counting down.
TTCCTAACGCAGACGACAGTTCCATCAGCTTGTCGGCGGCCCCATCGATCCGCTCGGCCACCTTGTCGAGGGAGGCGCCGATGCGCGCCGTTAGCGTCTGCCCGAGTTCATTGACCATGCCCCCGATCGCTTCCGTCCCGGTTGCCGTCATGCGTTCGAGCGGTTTGCTGAGCTCGGCAATGAGCTGGGTGTTTAGCAATTGCTGCTGGGCCGTCTGTTCCTGGATGGCGGCCAATTGCTTGTCCGCAAGCGCTTCGAGGCTAATGAAATCCATCCGCTTTTCGAGTGTGCGAGCGAGACGGGCGACGGAGCGCTCCAGTTTTTCGCTCAAGAAGCGGTATCCGGCGCTGAAGACGATCGAGCAGAACAGCCCCGTGACCGACATGATGAACTTTGCCGACGCCGTGCGGAGCAGCCCTTCGAGCGCGGCGATCATCTGGGCCTGATCGCCACCACCGGCTTCAAGGCTGGCTTGGGTCTGGGCAAGCGCTGCGATGAGCCCGAGGAACGTGCAGAGAAGTCCGGTCGACACGAACAGGCCAGGCCATATACGCCAGCCCGCGAGCCCCATATGCAGGTCGTCCAGATTGAAGAAGGCCGACGGCCGAACGGAATTGCGGACATGGCCTTCTCCATGCCGGGACGGCTCGATCAGCGTCTCGCGATACTCGGCAAAGCTTTCGGCGAGATGTCGGGCGTCTTCGCCGCTCCCCCGCCCGATATCGCTCTGGATCTCATGAAGCTGGCTCTGAAACCCGGCGGAATCTCCAGCCGCCTCCACGCGACGGGCTGCCTTGTCCAGCAGCCGCAGGCGCCGATAGGCTGAAAGGCCCATAGCGCATGAGAGCACTGCCAGAAGCGCGAGCAGCGCAAGGCTTATCAGGCCGGGGACAAAATCTCGGGTGATGATCTGTGCGACCCCGAGAATCCCTTCCTTGACCCACGTCCCCCAAAATGCCCAGTCCATCGTTCCCCCAGCGCCAACCGCGCGTAGAAATTGGACGAGAGCATCGATGCAATCAAGCGATCGGAATCAACGAACCGATCCAGATTGCATCGTCCGGCCCTTTAGGCCACGTGACGTTGCCCCCAATTTTATCCAGCAGGGTCAGGCATTCCCGGATGCAGTCGTCGACGACGGTGAGGATGCGGAAGCGACGGCCACAGGTGAGCTGGTCCGACACGAAGTCGAGCGACCAGCGCTCGTTCGGCCGCATCGGGATCGTCACAGGGGCCCGCGTCCCGATGGCCCGCTTGCGGCCACCACGGCCCCGCATTTTGAGACGCTCCTCGCGATAGAGCCGGAACAGGCGCTTGTGGTTGACCGTGAAACCCTCCCGCCTCAGCAGGACGTGCAGGCGCCGATAGCCGAAGCGGCGCCGCTCGCGGGCGATGGCCTTCATGCGCTCGCGCAGGGCGCGGGCAGGCGCGAAGGTTGCCTGGTCACAATAGCCGAGATCGGTTCGTAATCCCCCAAGCCTGCCACCCTCAATTCGGGAAATAATCCACGGGTACGCCAACGGTCATGGGCCGGGGCGGAGGGTCGAAGGGGGCATTCTTCTCCACGGTTCGCAGGGCTGCGGCGTCGCAGGCGGGGTTGCCCGAGGAGCGGGTCACCTTCAGCGTACCGGGGCGGAGATTTCCGTCGGCTTCGACGGTGAACCCCACATAGGTGGTGGTTTTCTCGCGCACCGCATTGCGGGCCGCGGGCGGGTAGACGAGGTTCTCGCGCATCTTCCTGCTGAGGCTGCGCACATAGGCCTTGAGAATCTCGGCCTCATCCGGGGCTTCAAGCCGCCGCGCCTGCTTCTGCTCCTGGGCGCCCTGGACATCGGCGAGGCCGGGGTTGCCCGACTGTGCTTCTGCCGGCTTCGACGCCTCTTGCGGTGGAGCGTCCTGCGCCTGCTGCTCGGGGGCCGGCGGCGGGGCGATGGCGCGGGTGCCGTCGGGTGCGGTGTCCTCGTCGGGCCGGTCGGGCGCGGCGGTCTGCGCGGCCTGCGTCTTCTGCTCCTCCCGAGCCTCCTCCTGCCGCTTCTGTTCGGGAGCCCCCTTCGATTGCTGGAGCACCTGCTGCTCGGCCTGGGTGTCGGAGATCAGGCCCTGGAGCTCCACCACGAGGAGCTGGTCGTCCCGCGGCTCGGGGGCATCGAAGACGTCCATGAAGGGCACGAGCAGCGCACCATGCAGGGCGAGCGACACGGCGAGCCCGTGGCCGAGGGTGAAGGGCCCGAAGGGAAAGCTCATGGCTGCGTCCTCTGCGCCGCCGCTCCTCCCAGAGTGGCTCCCGCCGCCCCCGCCACGCCCTTGGTCTGCACCCCGACCTTGGTGAAGGCGAGGGACTTCAGCACGTCGGCCACATCCACGAAGCTCTGGAAGGCCACGGCCTTGTCTGCCCGGATCAGGATGGAGGTGTCCTTCGGCATCGGGGCGAGCCGACCCTTCAGCTCGTCCACCGACAGCGCGATGCCGTCGAGGTGCAAGGTGCCGTCCGCCGTGATCTCGATCATGGTGTCCTTCTGCTGCTCCACCTTCATGGGCGCGGCCTGCGGCAGGCTCACCTGGATCCGGCCCACCGCGATGAAGCTGGCCGTCGTGAGCACCATGGTCAGCAGCACGAGCATGATGTCCACGAACGGGATGACGTTCATGGTCTCGAACGGCTTCTCATCCATGGGCGGGGGCTCCCGCATCACGGTCGCGGCTCTCGCGGGCGATCTCCCATCTGAGCATCAGAACCTTGGCCCGGCGCAGCAGCGCGTTGTAGGCGACCACCGCCACCAGCGCGACCACCAGGCCTGCCGCCGTCGCCTTCAGCGCGAGAGCGAGACCGACCATGATCTTGCCCGGGTCCGCACCGGCCGAGAGGTCCATGCTGGAAAAGGTGAGCATGATGCCGAGCACCGTGCCCAGCAGGCCGATATAGGGCGCATTGGACGCCACGGACGCCACCACCACCAGCCGCTTCGACAGGTCCAGCTCCAGCTGCTTCACGGAGGCATAGGCCTCCGGGCGCACGCGGATGAAGAAGGCGATGCGTTCCAGCACCACGGCCACCACGAGGATGCTCAGCACCAGCAGGAGGCCGATGACGCCATAGTCGATGGCCTCTTTCAGCCAGGTCATGTTGTCCATGCGCCGGCTCTTCAGAAGGTGATGCCGGCCTGGATCAGGCCCACGGTGTTGCCCCGGCTGTAGCCGGCCTGCGCCTCGTTGCCGCCCACGCTCCAGGCAAGATAGGCTTTCAGGAGCAGGTTGCGGCCGGGCATGTATTCGTAATTGCCGTAATAGCCGATGCCGATATCGCCGAGTTGCACATAGTCCGGCTGGGTGATGGTGTAGCTGCCGTCTTCCAGCGCGACGCCACCCACGTCGGCGAAGGCGCTCACCGAATGGTGCCAGCCATAGATGTCCGGCAGGGCGTATTTCAGCTCCGGCGTCACCAGCCAGCCGCTGTCGCCCGACAGGCCCTCGTAATAGCTCCTCACCCCGAAGATGCCGGTGAGGCCGAACTGCTCGGAGCTGTCGAGGTTGCCAGTGAAGGACTTCTGGCCACGCACATTCACCGACAACGACAGTTTCTCCATCAGCGCCACGGTCATCACGAAGGACGCCGTCAGCTTGGAGAAGTCGCCCTGGGTGTCGGCGCCCAGGAGATTGGCCAGCGCCTGGTCTGGAGCGGGAAAGTCCACATTGCCGAAGGTGAATGCCACCGAGGACGACGTGACGACCGGCATGTTGAGCCAGGGCAGCACGCCGGAGGTCTCCCGGTTCAGCCCCAGCGTGCCCTCGTTGATCTTGCGGTGGGCATAGGAGACACCCAGCGTCTCGTCATTGAGGTTCTTGTAGGTGTAGACGGCGCTGCCCCAGATGGAATCCGCGCGGGAGCGCAGGAAGGGGTAGAGAAGGCTGGCGGAGATGCCGTCCGCGACGCCGGTGGCATCGAGGTTGGCATAGGTGCCACCCAGCGCATAGGTGGTCTGGAAGGCGGCCACCTCCAACCTCAGCCCGTCATAGCCCAGCGGCAGGGCATAGGCGATGCGCCCGTTGAGCATGTCGGTGGAATTGGAGACGAGGCCGTAGGCGGAGAGCCGGTCGCCGATGCCGAGCGGCGAGTTGATGTTGAGCCCGCCGGAGGCGCGCCAGATGCCGGTATAGGGCGTGCCGAAATTGTCGCCCATGAGGAAGCCGTCCACCATGCGCTGCTCGGGCACGTCGAACAGGAAGTCGGACGTACCCTGCGTGGCCCCCGCCCCGATCACCGCGCGGGGCATGCCGGCACCGGCAAGGTCGGAGATGAGCAGCATGGCGCGTTCCAACCGCGCCTGCTCGATCAGCTCGCCGCTCGACACCTTCTGGGCGTCGAGCGTGCCCTGGAGCATGAAGTCCTTCGCCCGGCTCTCGTTCTTCACCGAGACCTTGCCGTAATGGCCGGGGACGAGCTTGAAGGTGAGGGTGCCGCTACGGGCATCCTGCTGGGGCACATAGACTTTCGCCACCAGGTATCCGGCCTCGCGATAGAGCGCGGTGACCTTGTCAGCAGCAGTATAGATCTCGGCGAGGGTGAGCTTTTTGCCCTCATAGGGGGCGAGCACCGCCCGCAGCTTGTCGTCCTCCACCGTGAGCCCGGCGGTGCCGGTGACGGCGATGTGGCGCACATGGAGCGTCTCCTTGCCGGGTAGCACCAGTTGAGGTTCCGCCAGCTTCGGCAGCACCAGGGGCGCGGCCTGCTGGGGCTGCGGGGCGGCCTGCTGGGACTGCTGCGCATCGCGCACCGCATCGCCGATGTTGAAGGGCAGGCCCTGCGCAAGGGCCGGTCCCGCCGCCAGCGAGAATCCCGCTGCCGCCATGAGCGCTTGCGCCCGACCGAGGGCACCTCTGGGGAGAACGGCACGGCCGGCCGGGCTCCGGGCGGTCTGCGTGGGACAAGAGTGGGCGCGGCTCGTGATGCGGCGTGCAGAAGGGCTCATGGCATACCTTGAAAATGCAAGGCGCGGCGAACGCGCGCGACGAATGGTGAAAGGCGAGAACCGAAGAGGCGCGTGGATCATCCCTGCCGCCGACGACAAACCTCGCAGCGGCTCGGAAGCGGTGACGCCCACTCGGGGGATCCATCGCCGACGGCAGGGCACGGGCCGGCCGGGGGCAGTCCGCCCGGCCCGATCCGCAAGGCCCTATCGGGCGGGAGCGGCCGGCTGGGCGGGAGGGGCCGGCGGCGCCCCCGCGGGAGCGGTGTCCTTCTCCAGGTCGAAATGCTGGCCGTCCACGTCGATGGAGCGGATGGACCCGCCGACCCCACCCTTCGGCGCCGAAGCCGGATGCACCTGCTGCGCAGCGCGCTTCTTCCGCCGCTCATCCTGCTCCTGCAACTGGCGCCAGGATGTCGTCGGCGCCGGGGCGGCGCTGCTGTCGATCTGAGACGCCACCGAAGGTCCGGCAAGTGCCGCCGTTGACGCGCTGCCGGCCTTGGCATCGCGAGCGTTCGGGGGATTCTCTGCGGAATGCTGGGTGCCCGTGGTCGCGGCATAGGTCGCCGCCTGTACGGCGGAGCGGACGGCATCCGTCGCATAGGCCGGAACTACAGGCGGGGTCACTCCCGTGACCGATGAGCCCACCCCGGCTCCATTGCCGACACCACCCGCCTGTCCGGTGGAGGTGGTGTTCCAACTGCTCGACGACACCTCACCGAGGCCGATATTGGCCCCCACAAGCCCACCCGCATTCGTCTCCCCGGAGACGGCGCCCGTCGCGGACGCGCTGGTGATCGACCCGAGGTTATTGCCTGCGATGCCGCCGACATTGCTGGTGCCGGAGGTCGTCCCGCTCGATGTGGCATTGGAAACGCTGCCGGTATTCGCGCCGACGACCCCGCCCACAGCCGTCGTCCCGCTGACGGTCCCGCTCGCGGTGACACCGCTGATGGTGCCCCCGAGATTGAGGCCCACGATGCCGCCGACGGCGGCGGTGCCGTTTACCGTGCCCGTGACTTGCGCGTCGGTGACGGTGCCGCTGTTCCAGCCGACGATGCCCCCGGTGATCCAGGTGCCCGTCACGCTGCCGCTGAAGGAGGCATCGCTGATGGTCGTTCCATTCGACTGGCCCACCAAGCCGCCCGTGTAGGTGCCCGAATTCGAGACCGTCCCGGAAACGGATACGCCAGTGAACGTGCCACCCTCTGAGGTGCCGACCAATCCGCCCACGGCTTGCCCCGTGGCGGTCACGTTTCCGCTGGTCGAGGCATTTTTCAACGTGAGAGCGTTGGCGTAGCCGATAAGCCCGCCGATCGTGTCGCCCCCCGTCACGTTCCCGCTTGCGGAGACATTGCTGTAGCTGCCGCTGGCGAGGCCGGCGAGGCCGCCAACCTCGTTCTCCCCGGAGACGTTGCCGGTGGCGTATGCGTCGCTCACAATGCCACCACCGCCGCCGATGAGCCCGCCGACCGCCGTCGTGCCCGAGACATCCCCGGTCGCGTAGGATCTGGAAATCACGCCGTAGGTGAAGCCGACCAGGCCACCTACATAATTGCCGGAGCTCACCACGGTCACATCCGCATGGGAGTCCTCGATGGTGCTGTAATTCTCTCCGATCAGGCCGCCGGTTCCAGCCCAGCCCGTGGACAGGCTTGTGACGTGCCCGGTCGCATAAGCGTTGATGACTGTACCGTTATTCTCGCCCGCCAAGGAGCCGACGGTAGAATTCCCCGTGATGTCCACGCTCGACAAACCGATGTCGCGGACGATGCTGCCGCTTCCGATGGAGCCGATCAGGCCCACATAGTTGCCGCCAGACGAGATGGTGAGATCGTTGACGGTATGGCCTAAGCCGGCGACATTGCCGCTGAGGCGCGCCACGACGGCACCGTCATAGGTCGTGCCAGAGGCATCGATGTCGTTACCGATGGCGAAGTTTCCTGTCGCCGTGCCAGTCGCGTCGTCCAGGGCCTCCAACTCTGCCATTGTATGAATAAGGGTATAGGCCTGCCCGTTGATGGCGAGGCTCGCATCGGCGCCAGAAAGGGTGATCGCAGCGCCGTTGGCGGTGTCGATGTGGTAGTCGCCGCCATATTTCATCGCGAGGGCAGCGTGGCCGCCGGAGAGGGTCACGCCATCATTGATGTAGATGTCCTTCCCCGCATTCAGGGCGAGACCAGCCTTGTCTCCCGATGCGGTGATGGCGGCATTCACGTTGATGTCGTTGGTGGCGTTCAGCGTCAGCGTGGTGCCGGCCGACCAGGACACGGCGGCGTTGACGTTGACGTCCCCGTCCTTGCCCTTCCCGTCGGTTGAGCTGATATCCACATTGGTGGTCTCCAGCAGCTTCGACAGCTTGCTGGCGCTGATGTCGCCGCCGAGATTGAGGCCGGTGATCTGGTCTTGCGGGCCGAACCGGAAGCCGAAAGTGCCGATGGTGAAGCCGTCGGGATCGATCAGCCACGTGCCGGTGGCGCCGAGGGCCGCGAGGGTGGTGAGGGTGGCGGTTTCGTCCACCTTCACCGTGTTCCCGGAGGTCTCGATGAAGCCGCCGTCGCCGCCGTTGGGGGCGGATGCATCGAGGGTGCCGGACACCCTGGTGGTGCCGCCGTCCGCCTTCAGCTTGATGGAGCCCGTCTTGTAGGTGGCCTTGCCCCCGGTCAGAGAGGCCATGGTGCGGGCCTGGATGATGCCGGTGTTGTTCACCTGCGCGGAGAGCACCGCATCCGCCGCCTTGGCGGTCAGGATCACCTTGCCGCCATCGGCCTTGATGAGCTGCTTGTTCTCGACAAGCGCGTTCATGACGCCATCATCGATGGTCACGTCGAACAGGGAATTGCCGTCGAAATTGAGCGTGATCTTCGAGCCGGACGTGAGCGCCACCGTGCCGAGCGTGGCAGTGATCACGCCCTGGTTGGAGACCGTCTTGCCCATGAGCGAGACATAGCCGCCCGGCGCGGCCGTCAGCGAGCCCTTGTTGATGACGGAATTGGTGGAGGTCCCGGAGAAGACGTAATTGCCGGACAGAAAGTCCTGGTTGGAAATATCAAGCGTCGAAGCGACGAGTCCGCCGACATTCACCTGGCTGGTGCCGGTAAAGAGGATGCCGGCGGAATTGACGATGAAGACCTGGCCATTGGCATTGATCGCGCCGGCGATGATCGAGGTTTCATTGCCGGTGACGCGGTTCAGAGTGACGGATGAACTGGAGGGCTGGTTGAAATCCACCGTTTCCGTCTTGCTGACGGAGAAGGACTGCCAGTTGATGATGGCCTTGTTGGTGGACTGATTGACGGTGGTGGTCGATCCCGACTGGGAGATGGTTGCCGACCCCGCCACCACATTCCCGCCCTGCGGCGCCGCACCGGCGGGATGGGTGATGAAGAGGGGCGCAAGGGCCGTGGAGGCGGCCAGAAGGCGTGCCAGGCGCCTTGGCCCAGGCGCCGATCCTCCAATCCGGAATACGCCGGTCCCTCCTGCATGCCGCTCACTTGGCAGATGGGCATAGGCGCGCACATTCCCGTGCCCGCACGCGCGGGTCTGGACAAGAGTCATCTGCAATCCTTCGAGCGGAATGAGGGGGTTATGAAAGCAGCATGGGGGACGCAATGAACGACGGGGCAGCCGAACGCTATATTCAATTGGATATAGGAATCAACCGCGCAATGCGGGCACGACCGCCGACCGGAGGTTTCATGGTGGTGTGTTGCGATGGCGTCACACTTGGTCCTGGCATGGCAAGCGCCGGTCCGCTACCAGAAATTTATTTCGTTCGAGCGCCGCAATCGCCGCGTCTCATCTACGCTACAACTGATTTCATGATTGTGTCAAAATTCAAAATATTTGATTGCGCCAGACACGAACAAAATTAATTGCTTTCGCGTCTCTAATTATAGTCTCACAATGCGCGCATGATCATCGGATATGCGCGCGTATCTACTGACGTATAGACGCTAGACAGTCAGATCGAACACCTCAAGATAGCAGGCTGCCAGAAAATCTTTTCTGAGACGGCCAGCGGCGCGAAAACAGATCCGCGCGAGCTGCGACGCTGCATCGCTTCGCTCAAGGCCGGCGATGTGCTCATTGTCGTGCGGCTCGACCGCCTGGCGCGATCAACGCGCGATCTGCTCAACGTGCTGGCTGTGAGCGAGCGGGGCGCGGCCTTCCGGTCCCTGTCCGATGCATGGGCCGACACCACCACGCCGCATGGCAGGCTCAAGCTGACGGTCCTCGGGGGCCTGGCCGAGTTCGAGCGCGAACTGATCAAGACCCGAACCGGCGAAGGACGCATTCGTGCCAAGGCCTGGGGCGTCAAGTTCGGGCGCAAAAGCGTGCTCACTGCTGATCAGCGAGCCTATGTGGCCAAGCTCAGCACTTGCCGAAATGTCTGAAGCCGGACGTCGGCGGTCGATGTCCTCAAGCGTGGCCTTACCTTCGCCCACGCTTCAATCGAGGAGCGGGCTAGTCATCGCGAACGCGCGATCCGACGGCATGAGGCATCGGTGAGGTGGATATGGCACCCCCGCTCCCCTCAACCTTCCGAAACGCCGTTCACGGCATCGCGGATGATGTTGGCGACGGCCTGCGGCAACGACAGCAGCGACATGTGGCTCGCGACCAGCTCCACGGTCTGGGCGTTGATGCGCCGGCCGAGCTCCCGCTGCAGCTCCACGCTCACTGCACGGTCCTGGCTTGACACAATGTACCAGCTGGGGCGGCCGGCCCAGGCCGGCGTGCCGACCCTGTCGTTGAAGGTGGTGAGCGACAGCGGCGTCTGGACGGCGGCGAGCACGCGCGCGTCCTGCTCGGGCAGGTCCTGCGCGACATTGGCGATCCAGCTCGCCTCGCTCATCTTGAGGAAGCCCTCGCCAAACGGGGTGACGCCGCCGAGGCCGGGCGGGGCAGGATGGGCGCCGACCTGGTCGCCGGTCGACTGGCCGGCATCGGGCGCGAAGGCGGCGACATAGACGAGCGCCTTCACCTTCGGATCGTTGCCGGCCTCGGTTATCACCGTGCCGCCCCAACTGTGGCCGACCAGCACGACCGGGCCGTCGATGCTGTCGAGCGTGCGGCGGGTGGCAGCGACGTCGTCGGCCAGCGAAGTGGTCGGGTTCTGCACCGCGACAACATCCATGCCCTCGCGCTGGAGATAGGGGATGACGAGCCGCCAGCTGGAGGCGTCGGCCCAAGCGCCGTGGACGAGGACGACGGTAACGCCCTTAGAAACGGTGGTCATGGAAGGGGTCCTTTCAGCATGGATGGATCGAGATCGTGTCGACGGGTCAGGCGCGCCAGCCATCGAGGAAGTCGAGGAGGAGGCGGTTCACGATGTCGGGCTGCTCCTCGTGCGGGAGATGGCCACAGCGCTCGATCGGCACGGCCTTTAGGTCGCTGGCCATTTCGGACCACACCCGGGCCATGTCGAAGGTCTTGCCCACGGCTCCGAAGTCCGCCCCCCAAAGCGAAAGGACCGGGCAAGCGATCTTCACATCCGCGTCGACGAGGTCCTGAGCATTGTCCTCGGCATTGGCGCGGTAGTCGGACATGGCACCCCGCACCGCGCCGGGTGCGCGATAGGCAGCGACATAGGCATCGAAATCTGCGCCGCTGATCGCATGCGGATTGAAGCACCAGTCCGAAAAGAAGTGCCGCAGCCAGAGGTCCTCGCGCCCGGCGATCAGCGCCTCGGGGAGGTCGGGCACGAGGTGGAACATGAAGAACCAATATGCCTTTGCGATCTGCGCATTCATCGAGCGCGCGACGATGCGGGTCGGCACGTTGTCCATCACGACCAGCCGGTCGAGAAGCTCAGGATGGTCCTTGGCGAAGCGAGTAGCGACGCGCGCGCCGCGGTCATGGCCGACCAGCACGATCTTTCCGATGTCCAAGCTCTTGAGGAGCTCTACGAGATCGTTTGCCATGGTTCGCTTGTCGTACCCGGCGGCGGGCTTGTCGGTCTCGCCATATCCGCGCAGATCGGGGG
>JAEWBL010000055.1 GCA_023391175.1 Pseudomonadota bacterium | reverse complement strand
GCGGTGCGCACCATCATCGAGAAGCTGAAGGCAGACAGGGTCGAGGCGGTCGCGGTCTCGCTCATCTGGTCGATCGTGAATGCCGCCCATGAGGAGCGGGTCGCTGAGCTGCTTGAAGAGCATCTGCCGGGCGTGCCCTACACACTCTCCCACCGACTCAATCCCACCGTGCGCGAATATCGCCGCACCTCGTCCTGCGCCATCGATGCCTCGCTCAAGCCGATCATGAGCGACTATCTGCGCACCCTCAAAGCCCGGCTCGAAGAGCGCGGGCTGAAGGGGCAGATCTTCGCCGTCACCTCGCAGGGCGGCCTCGTCGACCTGTCGGACCTCGCCGAGCGCCCGATCCTCGCGCTGAACTCCGGCCCCGCCATGGCCCCGGTCGCCGGCCGTCACTTCGTCCAGATGGAGGGCGCGCGCACCGCCATCGTCACCGACGCGGGCGGCACCACCTATGACGTCTCGCTGGTGCGTGACGGCGCGCTGCCCTGGACCCGCGAGACCTGGCTCGGCCCGATGTATCAGGGCAACCTCACCGGCTTTCCGTCCGTCGACGTGAAGAGCGTCGGCGCGGGCGGCGGCAGCAACGCGCGCGTCGATGCCGCGGGCCTGCTCCATGTCGGCCCGGAAAGCGCGGGCTCGACGCCCGGCCCGGTCTGTTACGGACGCGGCGGCACCCAGCCGACCGTGACCGACGCCGCCGTGGTGCTCGGCTATATCGATCCGGCATTCTTCCTCGGAGGGCAGATGGGGCTCGGACGCGACGCCGCCTATCAGGCCATCGGCAGCCGGGTCGCCGGCCCGCTCGGCATCAGCGTCGAGGATGCGGCGCTCTCCATCCTCGACCTCGCGACCGAGAGCATGGTCAACGCCATCGAGGACATCACGGTCAAGCAGGGCATCGATCCGGAAGAGACCACGATGATCGGCGGCGGTGGCGCGGCCGGCATCAATGCGGTGCTCATCGCGAGGCGCCTGCGCTGCGAGACGGTGATCTTCCCCGATGTCGGCGCGGCACTGAGCGCTGCCGGGGCGATGATGTCCGAACTCACCACCGAGTTCGCGCGCACCTCCTTCATGAAGACCACCGCCTTCGACCGCGACAAGGCGAACGAGATCATGGCGGGGCTCGCCGCGCAGGCCGAGGCGTTCTTCGCCAAGGCCGGACCGCACGCGCGCGACAAGCGCATCGATTTCTCGATCGAGGCGCGCTACCCGAGCCAGGTCTGGGAGATCGACGTTCCCCTGCGCGGCGCGCGCTTCGACAGCGCCGGGGACGTCGCCGCTCTCATCGCCGACTTCCACGCCCGCCACACCGAGCTGTTCTCGTTCCGGGACGACGGCGATGCCATCGAGATCATGAGCTGGCGCGCGCTCGCCCGCTGCCGCCTCTCCGACCCCACCTCGATCCGGCTCGGCGAGGAGGCGGCGGTGCAGGACCAGACCCATCGCCCGATGTATTTCCGCGAAACCGGGCTGATCGAGGCGCCCGCCTACCGGCTCGAGCACATGGCCGAGGAGGCGGAGGTCGTTGGTCCCGCCATCGTCGACAGCAACTTCACCACCATTGTCATCAATCCCGGCGCGCGGGCGGTCCGCCGCGCCGGTGGCCATCTCGTCATCGCCACCGCAGCGTAGGGAGTAGCACATGAACATGCAGGTTCAGGCCAAGGCCGCGCCGGTCGCGAACGGCGTCAAGCTCGCCATCATGCAGAAGCGCTTCGACGGCGTGACGCGCAAGATGGCCAACGCGCTGCTGCGCACCGCGCGCTCGGGCGTCATCAACACCGCGCGCGACTTCTCCTGCGCGCTGGTGACGGCCGATTGCGAACTGCTCACCGCCGCCGACAGCTACCCGATCCACGTCATCGGCGGCGCGGACCTCATGGCGCGCGCCATGCTCGATATCCATCCCGACCTGAAGCGGGGCGATGCCTTCCTGCATAACTCGCCCTACCACGGCAATTCGCACGCGGCCGACCACACCATCCTCGTGCCGGTGTTCGATGACACAAACGTCCACCGCTTCACCGTGGTGGCGAAGGCCCATCAGGCCGATTGCGGCAACTCGCTGCCGACGACCTATATGGGCAACGCCCGCGACGTCTATGAGGAAGGCGCGCTGATCTTCCCGGCGGTGAAGGTCCAGTCCGACTACACGGACAATCGTGACATCATCAACATGTGCATGATGCGCATCCGCGTGCCCGAGCAGTGGCGCGGCGACTATCTCGCCATGCTGGGGGCCGCGCGCATCGGCGAGCGCGAGATCTGCCGCATGGGCGAGGAGCTCGGCTGGGAGGCGCTGACCGACCACGCGACGCAGTGGTTCGACATGACCGAGCGCCACATGATCGAGACCATCTCGATGATCGCCTCGGGCTCGGCGCGCGGCACCTGCACGCATGATCCGCTTCCCGGCACGCCGGAAGACGGCATCCCCGCCAATGCCGATGTCACGGTCGACGCCGTGAACGGCATGATCACGGTCGACCTCTCGGACAATCTCGACTGCATGCCGGTGGGCGTGAACCTCAGCCAGGCCTGCGCGCGCACCGCCGCGCTGGTGGGGGTGCTCAACAGCCTGCCGCGCCCGGTGACGCCCAATGCCGGCAGCCTGCGCCGCATCGAGGTAAAGCTGCGGGAGAATTGCTGCGTCGGCATCCCCCGTCACCCGTACTCCACCTCGGTCGCGACCACCAATCTGGGCGACCGCGTCTCCAACGCCGTCCAGCTCGCCATGGCCGCCATCGACCCTTCCGTCGGCATGGCGGAAGGCGGCGCGGCCCTGCCGCCGTCGGCGGGCGTCATCTCGGGCCACGACCCCCGTAATGGCCACGCCTATGTCAACGAGGTGATCCTCGCCGCCGGCGGAGGGCCGGGCACGCCGGTGGAGGACGGCTGGTTGTCGCTGTTCTGCATGGGCAATGCCGGCATGCCGTTCTATGACAGCGTCGAGATCGACGAGATGCTGCACCCCATGATGATCGAGACCATCTCGATGATCGCCTCGGGCTCGGCGCGCGGCAC
>JAEWBL010000033.1 GCA_023391175.1 Pseudomonadota bacterium | reverse complement strand
GGGCAGGGCAAGATAGTCGCCCGCATTCGCGGGGCCGATGCCGCCCGTCGGGCAGAAGCGCAGGTGGGGCAGGGGACCGGCGATGGATTTCAGGAAGGCCGCGCCGCCCGAGGCCTCGGCCGGGAAGAACTTCAACACCTCAAAGCCCAATTCCGCCAGCCGCATGGCCTCGGACGCCGTGGCGCAGCCGGCCATCACCGGAATCGGTGTCTCGGTGAAGGCGGCCGCCAGCTCCGGCGTCGTACCCGGGCTGACGAGGAAGGTAGCGCCCGCCCCGATGGTCGCCTCGATCTGCGCGCGGGTTGTGACGGTGCCGGCGCCGGCGATGGCGCCTTCCACCTCGGCGGCGATCAGGCGCAGAGCTTCGAGGGCGACGGGCGTGCGCAGCGTGACCTCGATGAGCGGCAGGCCGCCTTCCACCAGCGCGCGCGCCAGCGGCACGGCATCCTCAAGGCGCTCGATGACCACCACCGGCACCACCGGGGCCTTGGCGACGAAGGGAAGGGGGCTCGGAAGGCTCATGGGGTATCTCCGTTAAATCGGTTGAAGCGCAGTCCTGCCGCCGTGTCGAGCCCCAATCGCTGCGCTCATCCCACGTCGAAGGTTACGCCCTGGGCGAGCGGCAGGCTCGAGCCGTAATTGATGGTGTTGGTGGCGCGGCGCATATAGGCCTTCCAGCTGTCGGAGCCCGCCTCCCGTCCGCCGCCCGTCTCCTTCTCGCCGCCGAACGCGCCACCGATTTCCGCGCCCGAGGGGCCGATGTTCACGTTGGCGATACCGCAATCCGAGCCTGCCGCGGAGAGGAAACGTTCCGCCTCCCGCAAGTCGGTGGTGAAGATGGCGGAGGCGAGGCCTTGCGGCACCTCGTTGTTGAGGCGGATGGCGTCGGCAAGGTCGGTGTAGCGCAGCACATAGAGGATGGGCGCGAAGGTCTCCGCCGCCACCGTGTCCGTCTGGGCCGGCATTTCCACCAGCGCGGGCCGGACATAATAGCCATCGAGCGCGAACTCGGCCCCCAACCTCTCCCCTCCCGTGACGATGCCGCCGGCTGCGCGCGCGGCCTCCAGCGCCACCTGCATGGCCTCGAACGCGCCGGCATCGATGAGCGGACCCACCAAAGTCCCCTCCGCGCGGGGATCGCCCACGCTTACCGAGGCATAGGCGGACTTCAGGCGGGGCAGGAGCGCGTCATAGACGCTGTCATGCACCATCAGCCGACGCAGGGTGGTGCAGCGCTGGCCGGCCGTGCCCATGGCGGCGAAGGCGACGGCGCGCAGCGTCAGGTTGAGATCAGCGGAGGGGCAGACGATGGCGGCATTGTTGCCGCCCAGCTCGAGGATCGCCCGCCCGAAGCGCTGCGCCACACGCGGCCCCACATGCCGGCCCATGGCGGTGGAGCCGGTGGCTGAGACGACCGGCACCCGCGCATCGTCCACCAGCGCCTCGCCCGCCGCGCGGCCGCCCAGCACCGGGGTGGAGAGCCCCTCCGGCACACCGCCGAAGCGGTCGGCGGCGCGGGCGAAGATCGCGTTCACGGCGAGAGCGGTCAGCGGCGTCTTTTCCGACGGCTTCCACACCACCGAATTTCCGCAAACCAGCGCCAGCGCGGCATTCCATGCCCACACGGCGACGGGAAAGTTGAAGGCAGAGATGACGCCCACCACCCCTATGGGGTGCCACGTCTCCATCATCCGGTGGTCCGGCCGCTCGGTGGCGATGGTGAGGCCGTGAAGCTGGCGGGAGAGGCCGGTGGCGAAGTCGCAGATGTCGATCATCTCCTGCACCTCGCCGAGGCCCTCGGAGGTGATCTTGCCGGCCTCCAGCGTCACCAGCGCGGCAAGGTCGGCCTTGGCGGTGCGCAATTCCTCGCCGAACAGGCGCACGAGTTCGCCGCGCCGCGGCGCCGGCACCAGGCGCCACTGGAGGAAGGCGGCATGGGCGCGGCCGATGGCCTCCTGAACCGCGGGGGCGTCCATCTCCGTGATACGGGCAATGACTTCCCCGGTCAGCGGCGTCACCGCCTCGCGCGCCCCTTTGAGGCGGTCGGCCGGGATGCCGAGCCGCGCCAACAGGGCGTCTGCGTCCGCTTCGATTTCGCCGGTGACGGGAAAGCGCGCCATGGTCGTCTCCTCATTCTGATTTGGCCTGTTCTAGCCGTCCCGTAGGGCCGCGGGAACCATCGCGCGCGGGGCAGGGTTTTGGGCGAGGGGGCGAAGCGCGCGTGCGCGCCGACTTTTGCGCGGAGGAACGAGAATGCCCCACGCCACCAACCCGAGCCCGATTACCGCCGAGCCTGGCCAGGCCGCCAATGCCATGCAGGGCCTCTCCGATACGGAGCGCGACCGCATTCGCTGGCGCGCCCACGCGCTCTGGCGGGAGGACGGCTGCCCGCAGGGCCGCGACCGCGAATATTGGGAGCGGGCGGAACTGGAAATCCTGAAGGGCCGGCGCTCTTACTGAGGGAGGCTTCAAATGCCAGCAAAATCAAAGGCCCAGCAGATGGCGGCAGGCGCCGCCCTGTCCGTCAAGAAGGGCGAGCGCAAGAAATCCTCCCTCAAGGGGGCCTCCCGCGAGATGGTGGACTCCATGAGCGAGAAGGAGCTTCATGACCTTGCCGCGACCAAGCAGAAGGGCAAGCCGTCCCATGTTTCCAAAGACTGACCGGTAAGCGGTCCATGGCGCCGCGCGCCTTCTGGAAGGGCTACCTGAAGCTCTCGCTCGTGACCTGCCGGGTGGCCATGACACCGGCCACGTCCGAGCGGGAAAAGGTGCGTTTTCACACCTTGAACCGGGAGACGGGCAACCGCATCGTCTCCCGCTACGTGGACGAGGGCTCCGGCAAGCCGATTGCCGAGGCCGACGAGGCGCGCGGCTACCAGACGGGCGACGACAGCTATGTGCTTGTCGAGGATGAAGAACTCGACGACATCGCGCTCGAGTCGACCCGCACGATCGACATCGAGAGCTTCGTCCCGCGCGACAGCATCGGCTGGGTCTACCTGGACAAGCCGCACTATCTCGTTCCCGACGACGCCGTTGGGGCGGAAGCCTTTGCCGTCATCCGCTCCGCCATGGAGGAAACCAAGACGGCGGCGCTTTCGCGCCTGGTCATGTATCGCCGCGAGCGCGGCGTGATGCTGGAGCCGCGCGCCAGCGGGCTCATCCTTTGGACCCTGCGCTACGGAGATGAGGTGCGCGAATTCGATGGCGCGCCGGAAGCGCGGGAGGCGCCGGACAAGGCTGCGCTCGGCCTCGTCAAGACGCTGATTTCCGAGCGCACGCAAGCCTTTGAACCGGAGATGGTGCATGACCCCGTGCAGGCGGGGCTCATGGATCTCATCGCCTCCAAGCGCAAGAAGCGTCCGGCGAAGAAGGCAGCCAAGCCAACCGCCGAGGCCCCCTCCGGGGGCAATGTGGTGAGCATCATGGATGCGTTGCGCCGCAGCCTTTCCGCGGAGAAGGGCAAGCGAAAGTAGCGCCGGGTGGCTTCACGCGGGTGCCAGCGGCACCGCGGCGGCGCGGAAATCGCCCCACGGGTCCTGGCTGAGATTCATCAGCCGCGCCATGGCGTTGCCGACATTGAAATGCTGCGGGCCGATGGCCTCGCCCAGTTCCTCCCACGCCAGCGGCATGGACACCGGGGCCCCCGGCCGCGCCCGTGTGGAATAGGGCGCCACCGCCGTCGCGCCCCGCTGGTTGCGCAAATAATCTATCAGAATCCGACCCTTGCGCTTGGC
>JAEWBL010000022.1 GCA_023391175.1 Pseudomonadota bacterium | reverse complement strand
GCATAAGAATTACCTTACTCGGATCCTCACAATCACTCACTGCCGGTCTATGCCTGTTTGCCAGAAGGCATCCTTCGAGGATCACATCTTTACGTGCAGAAGGACTGCTTGAAATTTGCGACACACTCTCGTCCGCTTCTTCCGCTCGGCAGCCACCTATGGCGGCACAGAATGCCAATAAACCTGCGAGGAGGTAGCGGCTGTCAGCTCCAGTTTGCATTGTTCGGCTCCCGCATCATGGTGTTTAACCCGCACCGCGGCGGTTGACTTACAGCGCGACCGTAACCGCGCTCGCAAGCGTTACGTGGCTGGATCGCAGACGGTTAACTGACATTGTCAGAGGCCTGATGGAAGCTCGAGTCTACCCCCGGTTTTCAAGGGGGAGGGCGTTACAAGTTCCATCCTATGGCCAGTAATAAGCGCCTGCTGCGGCTCTATACGTCGAATCCAACCCTGTTCGCGCGTGCATGGTCGCCGCCCCCGGCGCTTACCCGTGGACCAGCTATGCGCGCACCGCGCTGGCAGACCCACCCCTCTGACCGGCTACCGGGAGATGGCCCAGGTCGGCCGCGACGAAGACGCCGCACGCTTCGCCCACCACCTCCGTCACAACACCCGGTGGGCAACGACGCTTCCGAGCCGCCATCGAAGCGCTGCCGTCGCACCGTCGCACCCCGCAAGGGCGCCCGCCCCAAGACAGAACGAGTGAGCCGCTGGAAACCCGGCTCTAACCCCTGTTTCCGCCGCCGCCAAAGCCAGGCAGCGCGAAAGGACGAGCGCTCCGACCCCGGTTCAGCCGCCCGAGCGCAAGCGCAGCGGTGGCGGCGCATCCGGCGGCTGCACCTGGTAGATCACCTTCACCAGCGAGGCATCGCCGACTTGGAACAGCAGCAGCGCCACCTGCGTGTCCGCCACCTGCCAATGCACGCGACGGCGCTCGAACGGCTCGTCCTGCTGCGTGCTGCCCGCCGGCGCCCCGTGCTGGGCCTCCAGCGCCGCGGCCACGTCCTGGAACACCTGCAGGTCCGCGCGCCCGGTCCGCGGGGCTTCCTGCACCAGGTCCACCTGCACCAGCGCGCCGCCGGCGAAGAAGTACGATGCCTGGAACCGGTGGCCGGCCACCTCCACGCGCTCCACCCGCAGCGCCTCGCTCTCGCCCCCGGCCAGCTCGTCCGACTCGTCCGGCACCCGCGCCTGCGGCACCCGCGCCTGGACCTGCGCCACGTCCATCCCGTAGGCCGCGCCGCCCCACAACGCCTGCGCAGATGCCGCCGACGCCTGCAGCGCGATCGCCAATGTCATCAGGTAGATCACGATCTTCATGGTCCCTCCGTGGATGGGCGGTTGCAGCCGCCCGAGTTTGGCAGGGGGGCGCGCTCACTAGCGTCTGGGAATCAATGAACCTGTCCCTGTTTCCGCTGAAGAGTCAGGTAAAAGTGCACTCTGACCCCCGTTCTCCCCGTTCTCGCAGGAAAGTGCACTCTGACCCCTGTTTTCGACCACATCCGCGCGACGCTGCAACGGCAACACGCCCTGGGCAGCGACCGCTTCCGTGCCGCCATCGAGCACCAGCTGGGACGGCGCGCGGGACCGGCGAGGATCGGCCGGCCGCCCAAGCCGGGAAGGACCGAGGAAAGTGCACTCTGACCCCTGTTTTCTCAGCCGGTGGCCAGCCGGAAGAGAAAGTGCACTCTGACCCCTGTTTCTGCCCCCGCCTACCACCAACGTAAGGCGTGTATCACAAGTGCAATGGCGCCTCCGCAGGCCAAGATTACAGCGGCCTGAGCTAGGCGATAAGCCGCTCGGTCAGCGCCGCGGCTAGTCATGATCCCGGTGATATGGAGTCGGTTCCTTCTGTTCGAGTCATTCATGGGCTTCCCCACAGGCGCACTCCCTCTGCCCGCGCAGAGGGGATTAGCACTGGATTGGCCCTTCACTCAACAGTGTTCGGCGCGTACCAGTCGACAACCCCATCGTGTGCGGATATGGGGCTGTCGGCAGGTCTTCGGACTCATGGGCGCGGAAGAGCGAGCCTTCCTCCTAGTGCCGTCGCTTCCCGGGGTGTGCTCCCAGTGCTACTGACGGGTTCGTTCCCACTTACCGCTGCGGGGCAGTGCCGGAATCGCCTCCAACTTGGCTTCACCGGACTTCCCTTTTAAACCGATGTGCTTTGCATCGGTACCGACGGCTTAAAGATAGGGAGGTCGTGCTCAGGGGTCAACACCAGACGTCATCTCAAAAATGCAACGTCAGCCCGAGCGAGGAAATTGCACTCTGACCCGTGTTTCCGCGACCACATCCGCGCGACGCTGCAACGGCAACACGCCCTGGGCAGCGACCGCTTCCGTGCCGCCATCGAGCACCAGCTGGGACGGCACGCGGGACCGGCAAGGATCGGCCGGCCGCCCAAGCGGGCAGGGCCCGAGGAAAGTGCACTCTGACCCCTGTTTCGCTGTTTCCGCTGAAGAGTCAGGTAAAAGTGCACTCTGACCCCCGTTCTCGCAGGAAAGTGCACTCTGACCCCTGTTTTCTGCTCCGGCTGCAGCCGCTTTACGGGAGCGAGGTGCCCCTGCGGGTGCTACGTCTCGACGCATGCTGCGCGGATGTGCATGAGTAAGTGGGCCTCACCCCGTTGCCTCTTCAATAGAGAAGGGAACCTGACCCCGTTGTCCCACGCAGGATCGTGTCGCCAATAGTCGGGCCGCTCGTAGGCACGGTTTCGTTGGCCAGGCGCTCGAGCGGAGTTCAGCGGGAAGTGCACTCTGACCCCTGTTTCGGACCCCTGTTTCGGTTTCCTGGGCGGCGAATGGTGACCCCTGTTTCCGCAATAGTGGAAATCCCCTATGAACGGGGGTCTAATCATGTGTCAGTGCCCTATTCAGGGCAGTCTTAGCGCTTGAGACACAGGGGGAGTTGAATGGGAAGGCCAGCTAGGAAGCGTATCCACTACCTTCGCGCCGTTTTTGTTCAGGGCGCCCGGGGGAACATCAAGTTCGAGACCATGATCGCCAACGCCCTACAAGCACTGCCAACTATGGCTAGGACGGAAGTTCCTATTGCCAGCCATGGCGTGCTGGCGATTCGTACCCGTCAGCCAGGACGTGGACGATTGAAGCTCGCAATCGGTGCCGGTGCGCCGGGCGAGTCGATGAGCACGATGGGGCTTCGCGTTCGCGCGCAAACGGATGCCGAGGTCGCCGAGGCCCCGCCCGAAAACCGGGCATTCAAAACGGCTGACGCCTTCTGCCTAATCAGCGGCGACGAAGTGTTGGTGCTGGTGGAGGGAATGCGCGTCAGCGTTGTCGAGAGTTACCTCAGCCAGCTTCTGGCGAAGGCCAATCAGCCTGCCGGGCACTCGGCTTTTGAGTTTCGCCCGGTTGGTGACCAAGACCAAGAGGCGATCCTTGCCGACGAGGGCGTGAAGGAACTCAAGCTGAGCGGTACGGCGTACCAAGCCGAGGCCGAACTGGCGCGCGTCGAATATGGCTACACGGCCGAGAGCATCATTTTCCGACTGTGGGCCGAAACGAAAGACCGCGTTCGCTCGCTGCTGTCGGAACAAGTCGAGAACGAGCGCGATCGCCAGGTTCTGGCCGAGCACTGGGCTGACTTGAATATCACAACGACGATTCAGGCGAGGGGCGGCAGTCGCGCGGAACCCGTGGTGCTTGAATCAATGCAGAATGCCGGGCTGGAACTGATCGACGAACGCCCGGACAACGTGAACGTCACTCTCGTTACCGAGAAGGGAACCACTATTTCG
>JAEWBL010000077.1 GCA_023391175.1 Pseudomonadota bacterium | reverse complement strand
TGCGGGCCGCTTGGCGGGGGGTCGGATGCCACCGGCAACCGTTACCAGAGCTTCCACCCGGACACGCGCCGACCCTGGCCGGCCATGCCGCCGCGGCTGTTGGCGCTGTGGGAGCGCCTTGCCGGCGGGGCGCCGCCGCCCGAGGCGTGCCTCATCAATTATTATGCGCCCGACGCCCGCATGGGCCTGCATCAGGATCGCGACGAAGCCGATTTCACCGCGCCCGTTCTGTCCGTGTCGCTGGGTGACACCGCCGTGTTCCGGGTGGGCGGCGAGACGCGGCGGGGGCCGACACGCTCAATCCACCTCGCCTCGGGCGACGTCTTCCTGCTGGCGGGACCGAGCCGCCTCGCCTTCCACGGCATCGATCGCCTGCTGCCCGGCACGTCCCGCCTGCTGGCGGAGGGCGGGCGCTTCAACCTCACGCTGCGGCGCGTCACCGCCGCGTGATCGGCCACTTTTCCGCCACGTCATTCACAGAAAAGCCGGATTATCACCGGACACAGTTGAACCGGCCCGCTGGCGAAGGCCCGCTTTGGCCGGGTTCCCGCCGGAGCCCTCGATGCGCCTCGTCTCCAAGTCCGCCTCTTTCTCCGCCTTCCTCTCCGCAGCCTTCGCCCTTTTGCTCGCCGTCACGCTGGCGCTGCCGGCTGGAGCCGTGGAGCTGATGTATCCGCGCGGCTCCGCCCTCGGCCTGGTGCCGCCGCCGGGCATGGTGGAGAGCAACCAGTTCGCCGGCTTCGAGGACGACGACACCAAGTCCTCCATCCTGATCGTGGACATGCCGGCCGATGCCTACGACCAGCTCGTCACCGGCTTCAGCGAGCAGGCGCTGACCACGCGCGGCGTCACCCTGGAAGACCGCGAGAACTTCCCCCTCAAGGACGCGAAGGCGATCCTGTTCATCGGCCGGCAGACCGCCGGGCCGATCACCGTGCGCAAATGGGTGCTGCTGGTGGGCAGCGACAAGGGAACGGGCATCGTCACCGTGCAGGTGCCGGAGACGGGCGCCGCGGCCTATCCCGACAAGGTGGTGCGGGAGGCTTTGGCGAGCATCACTTTCCGCAACGTGGCCGATCAGGCGGGCTCCCTGCCCTTCGCGGTCACCAACCTCGCTGGCTTCCGCCCGGTACGGGCGCTGGGCGGCACGACGCTGCTGCTCACCGACGGACCGAAGGATGCCCTCGACGGCCCTGACCAGCCGGTGTTCGTCGTCTCCATCGCCGGCGGGGCGCCGCGCGACGACGAGCGCCGCCAGTTCGCGCTGCGCGCCCTCTCCACCATTCCCGGCGTCAAGGACCTCAAGCTCGACCGCGCCGAGCCGCAGCGCATCAATGGACAGGCCGGCTTCGAGGTGATGGCCACCGGCGCCGACGCCCGCACCGGCGTGCCCATCAAGGTGGTGCAGTGGATCCGCTTCGGACCCACCGCCTATATCCGCATGGTGGGCGTGACCAAGCTCGACGCCTTCCCCGACGTTTACGACCGGCTCCGCGCGCTCCGGGACGGCGTGGAGTCCCGCTGAGGGGCGCATTGCGCCGGTACCACAAGCGGGATTACCCTTCGCGGTCACTTTTCCGCCGGGGACCGCTCATGCCCATGTCCGGGCCCAAGGATACACTGAGGGATCCGCTGCCCGACAGCGCGCTCCCCCTGCCGCGGGCGGGGGCGGACTTCGGCGCCATCGACGCGGACGAGGCATGGATCGCCGTCATCCGCAAGATGGACGAGACCTACGCGGAGTTGGTCCGCCAGCAGGTGGAGCTGGAGGCCAAGAACACCGCGCTGGAAGAAGCCCAGGGTTTCATCGCTGGCCTCCTCGGCTCCATGACCGACGTGCTGGTGGCGTGCGACCTCTCCGGCCGGGTGGAGCAGGTGAACCTTGCCGCGGAACGCGCCTTCGGCCAGAGGGCCGAGGCGCTGCTGGGACGTCCCCTGTCCGATCTGCTCGATGCCTCCTCCGAGACCACGGCGGCGGACGTGCTCGCCACCGTCGCCCGGCGCCAGCGCATCGCCGACCGCGAGTTCACTCTTGCGACGCCGGACGGGCCGCTCGCCATCGCTGTCAACGGCGCGCTTCGGTTCGATCCGCGCGGGCGCGCGGTGGGCATCGTGCTGGTGGGCCGCCCCATCGGCGAGCTGCGCGCCGCCTATGGCGCCCTCGCCAAGGCCCACGAGCACCTCAAGCGCACCCAGCAGCAATTGGTCCATGCCGAGAAGATGGCCTCCCTCGGCCGCCTGGTGGCCGGCGTCGCCCATGAGCTGAACAATCCCATTTCCTTCGTCTACGGCAACGCCCATGCGATGAAGCGCTATGCCGAGCGGCTGATCGCCTATCTCGATCAGGTCCATGCCGGCGCGGACGGCGCCGCGCTGGCGAAGGCGCGGGGCGAATTGCGCATCGACCGGGCGCTGTCCGACATCCCCGCCACCCTCTCCGGCATGCTGGAGGGCGCCGAGCGCGTGCGCGACATCGTGGCGGACCTGCGCCGCTTTTCCTCCGACCGGCGCGAGGCGCGGGAGGTGTTCGACCTCGCCGGCGTGGTGCGCTCGGCGGTGGACTGGGTGGCCAAATCCCAGATGCCGGACCTGCCCATCACCGTCGCGGTGCCCGAGGGGCTGGAAGCGGTGGGCCATCCCGGCCATATCCATCAGGTAATGATGAACCTCGTGCAGAACGCCGTGGACGCCATGGAAGGGCGTCCCGACCGTCGCCTCGAGATCACCGGCACCCGCTTCCAGACGCCCGACGGGCTCCAGGTGGCGGTGCGCGTCCGTGACACCGGGCCGGGCATTCCCGATGCGCTCATGGACCGCATCTTCGACCCGTTCTTCACCACCAAGCCGGTGGGCAAGGGTACCGGCCTCGGCCTCTCCATCTGCTACCGCATCGCCGAGGAGCACGAGGGGCGATTGGAGGCCGCGAACCACCCCGAGGGCGGTGCCATCCTCTCCCTCGTGCTGCCGGCTGCGCCGTGATGCGGGACTTGAACGCGCCCTTCACCGTACTCTGGCTGCAGTCGGGCGGCTGCGGCGGCTGCACCATGTCGCTGCTCTGCGCCGAGGCGCCGGACCTCGCCGCGACGCTCGCCTCCGCCAACATCCGCTTCCTCTGGCACCCCACCCTCTCCGAGGAGACGGGAGACGAGGCCATCGCCGTTTTCGAGGCGGTTCTTTCCGGCGATATAAGGCTCGATGCCCTGTGCATCGAGGGCGCGCTTTTGCGCGGGCCGAACGGCACCGGCCGCTTCCACATGCTCGCCGGCACCGACACGGCCACCATCGACTGGGTGCGCCGGCTCGCCGCCGTGGCGGACCACGTGGTGGCGGTGGGCACCTGCGCGGCCTATGGCGGGGTGACGGCGGCCGGGGTCAATCCGGCCGACGCCTGCGGCCTGCAATATGACGGGCGCCGGCCCGGTGGCGCGCTCGGCGCTGATTTCCGCGCCCGCGCCGGC
Source organism: Pseudomonadota bacterium (assembly GCA_023391175.1). Taxonomy (GTDB): domain Bacteria; phylum Pseudomonadota; class Alphaproteobacteria; order Rhizobiales; family Xanthobacteraceae; genus Xanthobacter. The sequence continues at coordinate 194 of JAEWBL010000077.1, read as the reverse complement.
CTGCCGGTCATCAATGTCGCCGGCTGCCCGACCCATCCCAACTGGGTGACGGAAACGCTGATGCTGCTCTCCGCCGGCCTGCTGCACGGCGGCGACCTCGACAGCTACGGCCGCCCGCGCTTCTACGCCGACCACCTCGTCCACCACGGCTGCCCGCGCAACGAATATTACGAGTACAAGGCCAGCGCCGAGAA
>JAEWBL010000554.1 GCA_023391175.1 Pseudomonadota bacterium | reverse complement strand
CGCGACACGTAGTCGTGGACGTCCTCTGCCTCGATGCGCGCGCCGACGTCGATCTCCGCGGAGGCCTTGGCCACCACGACGCCATCCACCTTCACCAGCCCGGCGGCCAGCGCCGCCTGGGCACGGGCGCGGCTGTCGAACAGGCCACGCTCGACCAGGAGCCGGTCGAGCCGCATGCGCCGGCCGGCGTCCTGTTCGCCGTCACGGGCCGAATGCGAATGAGGTTTCAACATTTTTTGCCGCAGGGCTCCCTGCCCGATGTCGCGGGCGGCCGGGGGCCGTGATATGCGATGGCTGCGGGGGAAGCAAACACCAGTCGACAGTTGCGATTCGGAGGCCGGAGGCGCGTTCGCCCGGCGTCCGGTTCGGTTGACGATGCGGCAAGGGGCAAGGACCCGGTGGCAATGGGTGGATGGTTCTACGGCCGGTGCGCGATCCTTGCGGTCGCCGCGGCGTTTGTGCTTGCCCCGGTCCCGGGCGAGGCTGCGCCGAAATCCACCGGCAAGTCCGGCGGAAAAACCGAGTCCAAAAAGGCTGAGTCCAAGGCTGATCCGCGGGTGTGGATGGTGGTCAAGGTTGACGAGACCTATGTGCTGCGCTTCGGCCTGCCGCGCACCGCTGATCCCGTCTTCGCCGTTTCGTGCCAGCCCGGCGCGCAGCTGATCCAGTTCACCGCCGAAGTGGCTTCGGGCAAGGTGAAGGCTGGTGATGGCGTCGCGCTCTCCCTCGCAGCCGGCAAGCGTCGGCTCGAGCTGGCTGCGTCCGCCTTCCGGGGCTCGGCGGAGGGCAAGGTGGTCGTGGAGGCGGCGGTCGCGCTCGACGGCCGGGTCCTCGACCTCTTCTCCGATGCGGACAATCTTGTCGTGCGCCTGCCAGGGGCCACAGAAACCTATCCGCTCTCAGGTGCCAAGCCCAAGCTGCCGGACTTCCGCCGTGCCTGCCTCGCCACGATGCCTGCTCCCGCCGACCGCAGATAAATTACTGATAAATAAAGAAAAAGACCTGTGGACGCGGCATCTTTCCCTTTTGGGCCGAGCCGTTATGATCCGTCGCCGAAATAGGGACACTGACATGCTTCGTATTGCTCTCGCCGCTGCCATCTCCCTGCTCGCCATTGCCGGCCCCGCCGCCGCGCAGGACAAGCCGGCGGAAAAGATGACCTGGCACATCCAGGACAGCGAGGACACCGCCGCTTTGGTGTTCGGCGTGCCCGACAGCGACAAGGCTGCGATCTTCTTCCTCTGCCAGAAGGACGGATCGGCCATCACCGTCCAGTCCATGATCGGCTCGAAGGATCTGACGCGCGGCGCCGAGACGGCGATCGTGCTGACCGCCGGCAGCGTCAAGAAGAGCTTCCCCGGCAAGGCGGTCGCCATGGAAGAAGGCGACGCCGTCAACGTGGAGGCTCCGGCGCAGATGGCCGACCTGAAGGCACTGGTGAAGGCCTCAGGCACCCTGAATATCGAGGTGAAGGGCGCCAAGCGGGCCATTTCCCTCGCTGGCATCGGCCCGGGCGTCACCAAGTTCGAGACCGCCTGCAAACCCAAGAGCTGAAAAGCCAAGAGCTGAGCGGCTAGGCTCGCACGCGCCTCAGGCGGCGCCGGCGAGCCCCCCGGCCTTCTCGATGAAGGCAGCCACCACCTCCACCCCCACGCCGTTGCGGATGGAGGAGAAGACGTAGGGCCGGCCCGCCCGCATCCGGATGGTGTCCGCTTCCATCACCTTGAGATCGGCGCCGACCATGGGCGCGAGATCGGTCTTGTTGACCACCAGCAGGTCGGAGCGCGTAATGCCCGGCCCGCCCTTGCGCGGGATCTTCTCTCCCCCCGCCACGTCGATGACGTAGATCGTGATGTCCGCCAGCTCGGGCGAGAAGGTGGCCGCGAGATTGTCGCCACCGGATTCGATCAGCACCAGATCAAGGTTGGGGAAGCGGGCGTTCATGTCCGCGACGGCGCGCAGGTTGATGGACGCATCCTCGCGGATCGCCGTGTGAGGGCAGCCGCCGGTCTCCACGCCGAGGATGCGCTCCGGCGGCAGCGCCCCGGCCACGGTCAGAAGCCGCGCGTCTTCCTTGGTGTAGATGTCGTTGGTGATGGCGCAGAGGTCGTAGCGGTCGCGGAAGGCCTTGCAGAGCGCTTCCATCAGCGCGGTCTTGCCGGAACCGACCGGGCCGCCGACACCGACGCGCAGGGGATTCTTGCCGGAACTCATGAGCGGAACAGCCTCGTATATTGGGTTTCGTGGCGAAAGCTGCCGAGATCGGCGCGGAAGGTGGCGCTGCCGAGATCATCCAGCGTGAGGGCGGGGATGTCCGCCGCGAGCGCGCGGACCGTCGGGGCGAGGCCGGCGACGACGCGGGTGCCCGCCGTCTGGCCCACGGGGGCGAGGCGGATGCCGGACGACACCAAAGCCTGCACCAGCGCCAAGAGGAAGCCTTCCAGCGTCGGCGCTAGCGGAATGCCATGTGCCCCCGCCGCCAGCCCCACCGCGACCGGATAGGCCACCTCCCCGGAGAGAGCACCGGCCGCAGTCTCCAGCGCTGGCGAAGGCCATGCCGCCCGCACGGCATCGAGGAAGGACCGGCCCTGCTGGCAGGTTTCCAGCCTCAGCTCGGCGGAGGGCGCGAGGCAGACCGCCAAGGCGTTCACCTCGGCGAGCGCCACCCAATCTTCTCTCACTGCCGCCCGCCAGGCGTGAGCAAGCAGGATGCCGTCCGATCGCCCGAACCCGAGACGCATCAGGTCCGAGACCTGCGCGGCAAGGCTCGCTTCGTCCCGCACATCGCCCACCTCCACCGCCCATTCCAAGGCGTGGGAATAGGCATAGGCGCCCACCGGGAAGGACGGCGAGAGCCAGGCGAAGAGCGGGAGCAGGTCGGGTTGCGCCGACCCGCCCTCGGCCGGCGCGTCGCCGGGCAGATCAGCCATGCTTGTGGTCGTGCCCGCAGCCGGGGCCGTGGACATGGTGATGGTCATGATCATGGGAATGGTCGTGGCCATGCTCATGCCCATGGTGCTGATGCGCATGCTCATGGGGATGATCGTCGTGCCCGTGATCATGACCGCATCCGCACGCATCGCCGTGCGCATGGCCATCATGCTCATGCCCATGGTGCTCATGCCCATGGTGTTGATGACCAGGATGGTCGTGATCGTGGTGGTCATGATCGTGATGCGCGTGGCCATGCCCGCCATGGGCCTCGGCGGCCTCATAGGCGCCCTTCTCGGGGCGGAAGGGCCGCGTCACCTTGGCGACGCCTGCACCCAGGCCGCGGACCATCTCGGTAAGCACGTGGTCGTCGACGAAATAGACGGCGGTCTCGGTGATCTCCGCGGGCACATGCCGGTTGCCGAGGTGCCAAGCCACCTTCATCAGCCGCAGCGGATTGGCGGTGGTGACCTCCACGAGGTCTTCGGCGGCTGCCTTGATGCGGACCAAGCGTCCGTCCTCCAGCTTCACCGCGTCGCCGTCGTCCAGCACCGTCGCCTTGTCGAGGTCGAGCAGAAAGGCGAGGCCGCCGTCCGCCGTGAAGGCGAAGCGGCGGCGATGGCGCGCGTGGTGGTCGAGGGTGATTTCGTCCGCCACCTTCTCCGGGCGGACGGCGGGACGGCGGACGACGGTGGTGGCGCGGATCATCGGGTTACTCCGGTACAGCCGCCCGAGCGCCCTGCCCCACCGCGTTCGCGGGGTCCGGCTGCGCTCAGGTGGCGCTGTCCTGCCGATTCTGGTTGGTCTCGAACAGGAACCACAGGCGCTTCTCGGCCTCGTCCACATATTCTTCCAGCAGGCTGGCGGTGGCAATGTCCTCCGCCTCGTCGCAGATTTCGTGGGCCTCACGCATGGTCTTGATGGCCGCCTTGTTGTCGGCGATCAGCTCCGCGAACATGGCCTCCGGCGAAACGTAGGGCTCGTTGTTCTCCTTGAGCCCCGTGAGCTTCAGGATCTCGCCATAGGAATGCACCGTCCGGCAGCCGATCTTGCGCACGCGCTCGGCCAGCGGGTCAATGGTGGCCTGGATGGTGTCGGCCTGCTCGTCGAGCAGCAGGTGATAGTCGCGGAAGTGCTTGCCGCTGACGTGCCAGTGGAAGTTCTTGGTCTTCAGATAGAGCACGAAGCTGTCGGCCAGAACGCGGTTGATGGCATCCGCCACCTTCTGTGCCTTGGCGCTGTCGAGGTCGGTGGGGGTGGCGAGGGCAGAGGTCTTCGCCGGCTTCTTGGTCAATGAACGAACGACGGCCATGGGTGTGGCTCCTCAAACGAAGCGTTGCAACACCCGCTGGAACGAGGAGCCACGGCGAAGGTTCCGCCGCGCCGTGGCGATATTCGCTCAGAACAGGAAGTAACGCTGCGCCATGGGCAGAACCTCCGCCGGCTCACAGACCAGCAGTTCCCCGTCCGCACGCACGTCGTAGG
>JAEWBL010000547.1 GCA_023391175.1 Pseudomonadota bacterium | reverse complement strand
TCCGCTCGGGTCGCGCTCTATAGCGCGACCGGCTTGAAGTGCTTGGAGAGCTTCAGCCCCTGCCCCTGATAATGGGAGCGCATGTCGGCGCCGTAGAGGGTGTGCGGGCGCGCGGCCATGCGCTCGTAGACGAGGCGGCCCACCGTCTGGCCGTGCTCGAGGATGAACGGCACCTCGCGGGAGCGCACCTCCAGCACTGCGCGGGCACCGCGCCCGCCGGCCGCCGGATTGCCGAAGCCGGGGTCGAAGAAGCCGGCATAATGCACCCGGAATTCACCGACCAGGGGATCGAACGGCACCATCTCAGCTGCATAGTCCGGCGGCACATGCACCGCCTCGCGGGAGGCGAGGATGTAGAAGGCGTCGGGATCGAGCACGAGGCTGGCCGGCCGGTCCGGCCGCACATGGATGGGCTCCCAGAAGTCCGCCACGTCCAGCACGCCGGCCTGATCCACGTCGATAACGCCCGTATGCTTCTTGGCGCGGAAGCCCATGAGCCCGCCCAGCGCGTCGCCGGCGAGGTCCACGCCCAGCGCGATGCCGCCCGCCGCCACGTCCGGGCTCGTCGCATCCACGAGGCATTCGGCGGACTGGAGGTTCAGCAATTCCAGATCGGACAGGCGCGACACGCCGCGTCGGAACCGCACCTGCGACAGCCGGGAGCCGGTGCGCACCAGGATGGGGAAGGTACGCGGGGAGATTTCGAGATAGAGCGGGCCGTTATAGCCGGCCGGGATGGTGTCGAACGCCCGCGCGCCGTCGGTGATGACGCGCACGAACACATCGAGCCGCCCGGTGGAGCTTTTCGGATTGGCAGCGGCGGCAAGGTCCGCCGGCAGCTTCAGCCGCTCGAACAGTTCCACCAGATAGACGCAGCCGGTTTCCAGCACAGCGCCCTTGGTGAGATCGAAATCATGCAAAGCGAGGTCGCCGAGCCGTTCCTTCACCGAGACGCCGGCGCCCGGCAGGAAGCTCGCGCGCACCCGCCATGCGGTGCGGCCGAGGCGCAGGTCCAGGCTGGCCGGCTGGATCTGGTCGTCGTCCAGCGCCTTGCGGCAGGCGATGGCGCCGGACGCCTTCAGCGCCCCGATCGCCTCTGCGGGCAGGATGCCGGGCTTCAGATGCTCCGTGGCACGCACCGTCATATCCGCTTTCCCGTCCTTTTTGTTCGATTTACCGGACGAAGCCCTTGACGCCAAGGGGGCCCCGCTCTTTAGTGCGGCCGTGGAGAATTTGAGCCGGCCGGCTTGTAGCCACGTTAAACAACCATGCTAAAAGGCCGGGGAGACGACAAGGGAAGCCGCATCGGCGTGTCCGATGGCGTGCGCCCGGTCCGGTCCCCTCGGCCTCCCTCGGAGACCGTCATGTCCGTGGCGCCCAAGCCCACCCCCCGGTTCGTCCCCCGCGATCCCCTTACACTCCACCCGGAAACACGGCTAGTCCATGGCGGGACGACGCGCTCCCCCTTCGGCGAGACCTCCGAGGCGCTCTTCCTGACGCAGGGCTTCGTCTATGACGACGCCGAAAGCTGCGAGGCGCGGTTCAAGGGCGAGGACCCCGGCTTCGTCTATTCGCGCTATTCCAACCCCACCACTGCCATGTTCGAGGAGCGCATGGCGCTGCTCGAAGGGGCGGAAGCGGCGCGGGCCACCGCGTCGGGCATGGCGGCGGTGAATGCCGCGCTGCTGTGCCAGCTCTCGGCCGGCGACCATGTGCTCGCCGCCCGCGCGCTGTTCGGCTCCTGCCGCTGGATTCTGGAGGACTTCCTCCCCCGCTTCGGCGTCGAGACCACGCTCATCGACGGCGGCGACCTCGACGCCTGGAAGGCGGGGGTGAAGCCCAACACCAAGATCCTGTTCCTCGAAAGCCCCACCAACCCGACGCTGGACCTCATCGACATCGCCGCCGTGGCGGAGATCGCCCACGCGGCCGGCGCGAAGCTGGTGGTGGACAATGTGTTCGCCACCCCGCTCCTCCAGCATCCGTTCGAGCTGGGTGCCGACGTGGTGGTCTATTCCACCACCAAGCATGTGGACGGACAGGGCCGCTGCCTCGGCGGGGTGATCCTCTCCTCCAAGCAGTTCGTCACCGACCACCTGCAGACCTATCTGCGCCAGACCGGCCCCTCCATCTCCCCCTTCAACGCCTGGATCATGCTGAAGGGGCTGGAGACGCTGGCCCTGCGCGTGGAGCGCATGCAGGCGAGCGCGGGCAAGGTGGCCGATGCCCTCGCCAGCCTGCCGGGCGTGGAAAAGGTGATCTATCCCGGCCGCGCCGATCATCCCCAGGCGGAACTGGCGAAGCGGCAGATGAAGGGCGGCGGCACCCTCGTCACCTTCGTGGTGAAGGACGGCAAGGAAGGAGCCTTCCGCTTCGCCAACGCCCTGCGGCTCATCCGCATCTCCAACAATCTCGGCGATGCGAAGAGCCTCATCACGCACCCGGCCACCACCACGCACCAGCGATTCACGCCGGAGACGCGGGCGGAGATGGGCATTTCGGATGGCCTGCTGCGCCTCTCGGTGGGCCTCGAGCATGCCGACGACCTCATCGCCGACCTTGCCGGTGCCGCCGAAGCCTTGTGATTGCTGACGTCGCGGCGCGCACCTTGCCGCGCCGCACCATGTCCTGTTGCGCACGGGCGGCAACGCAGGTTCACTATGCGCCCGCGGGAGCATTTTCTCCCGCGGTGTGGGGAGGTCGAGCGGGTATGTAC
>JAEWBL010000546.1 GCA_023391175.1 Pseudomonadota bacterium | reverse complement strand
TCACGGCGGCGGTCGTGGGCGTGATCCTGAACCTCGCCTTGTGGTTCGCCATCCATGTCGTCTTCCGGCAGGTCGTGAGCGTGGACTGGCACGGCATCGGGCCGGATCTGCCCGTGCTCTCCTCGATTGACTGGCGGGCGGCCGCGCTCTCCGCGATGGCCATGCTCGCCATGTTCCGGCTGAGGCTCGGAATGCTTCCGACGCTCGCCGCATGCGGGTTGGCGGGGGTGGTGCTCTCGGTATTGGGCTGAGGCCGCGGCCTGTCGGAATGGCGCTGCCGGCCGCCGGAGAGTGTCACGTTCTCCTGCTCGGATCCTCAGCAGGGAGGGCAGGGGATTCGCTGCGGCGAGGTCAACGGGGCGGCGGGGCGCGCACGACCCGCATCGCGGCTGTTACCGCAGCCACTACCCCGTGGGGACAAAAGCTTGCAGCTGCGTCCCGTCCGGCGATCGGTCACGAATTGTAGAGACGCTTCAATGGTACAGGTGGGTGGGCTCGAACCACCGACCTCCGGTTCCACAGACCGGCGCTCTAACCAACTGAGCTACACCTGCACGGCTCCGGCGCGTCGGGGCGCCGGAAGAGAGGGCGGAACCTACGCGGGGCGCTCCGCAATTTCAAGGGGGCGCAAGCCGCTGGCCACAGCGGCATTGTGCGCAGGGTAAAACCGAGCACCGGCGCGGCTTCGCGCCGGGTCGGCCCGGCGAAGGGGGCTGCGGCTTCAGTTGGCCCGGGAGGGGATGTCCTCGTCCTGCACCAGCTCCTCCACCTTGGTCATGATGGAGACCCAGGTGCGATGCTCCTCCACCTTGCCGCCGATCTCGAAGCTCTCGGCCATGCGGTGGGCGAAGGCGACGCCCTCCGGCCCGTATTGCTCGGCGATGATGAAGGCGGTGCGCCAGACATCTTCCTCGGTCACCATGGGTCTCATCCTTCCTTCGCTCCGGGGCAGCATGCGCGAAGTGGAATTGTCACAAATCCAACACCAGCAGGTCGCCTTTGGCACGCGAGACGCAGGCCAGGAACCAGCCCTGTTCCTTCTCCTCGGGCTTCAGGCGCTTGTCGCGGTGGTCCACCTCGCCCTCCAGCACCTTCACCTTGCAGGTGCCGCAGGCGCCCTGCTCGCAGGAGGTGGGGATCTTCACCCCCGCTTCCTCCATGGCGGTGGAGACGGAGCGGTCGCCGGGGATCTTGATGACCTTGCCGGTGGAGGCGATCTTCACGTCGAACACCTTGTCCAGCAGCGGGGGCGGCGCCTTGCCGGTGAAGCGCTCCACATGGATGCGGTTGACGCCGAAACCCTTCTGCTGGGCGCTGGCGATGATGGGATCGAGCCACCAGTCCACGCCGCACAGGAAGAGGTGCGTGTCATCGGGCCGGTCCGAGAGCAGGTTCGCGGCGTTGAGGCGCGGCTCGGTGGCCTCGAAATAGAAGGTGGTGTTGGCGGCGAAGGCCGACGCCTCGATGGTGGACTTGAACGAGCCCGGCGAGCCGCCCGCGAAGAGGTAATGAAACTCGAACGGGATGTTCTTCGCCTTGAGATGATCGGCGATGGAGAGGATGGGCGTCGCGCCGATGCCGCGGGCGAACAGCAGCGCGCGCTTGGTGTCGCGCGGCACGGCGAAGCGGTTGCGCGGGGTGCCGACGGCGAGCCGGTCGCCCTCGTTCACCTGCTGGAACAGGGCCTTGGAACCGCCGCGGCTGTTGGCGTCCTTCCACACGCCGATCACATAGCGATGGCGCTCGCTCTCGCTGTTGATGAGCGAATACTGCCGCACCAGGCCGCCGGGGATGCTCACATCAACATGGGAGCCGGCGGTGAAGGCCGGCAGTTCGCCGCCCTCGGCGGGGACCAGCTCGAAGGAGGCCATGTTTTCGGCCTCGATCGTCTTCTTGGCCACGATCACCGGGCTCAGGGCATCGTCCGACATCGCATCCTCCAAACCATCCGCACAGGAACGCTGATGGAGGAGGTGCAAACGGGAGGCCAGTTTCGCTGCGGTGCGGGAGGTGGTGTCCCCGTGTGGCGGCTCAGGCGAGCCGCGCCAAGGCCTCCGTGGCAAGCTTGTGCGTGAGGTCCGCGGCCGGCAGGCGCGGGCTCAGGGCGGCGGACTGGCCGCACCAGAGGTTGGTGAAGTCGTCCCGCCCCTCGGCTTCGGCCTTGGCGCGCAGCGGGGCGAGGGCACCGCCGGAGGTCGGGAAGGCCGAGGCCTCCGGCGCGATGGGGCCGATCTCGCGCATGACGCGGTTCATGATGCCGCGCGCCGGGCGGCCGGTGAAGATGTTGGTGAGGGCGGTGCTCTCGTCGGTCGCTGCCTCCAGCGCGGCGCGGTGGACCGCGGGCACCTTCGCCTCGGGCGAGAACAGGAAGGCGGTGCCGATCTGCACCGCCGACGCCCCCAGAGCCAAAGCCGCCACGATGCCCCGCGCGTCGGCGATGCCGCCGGCGGCGATCACCGGCACCTTCACCGCATCCGCCACCTGCGGCACCAGGGAGAAGGTGCCCACCTGCCGGGCCACGTCCTGCCAGGCGATGGGCGTCTGGGAATAGTCGCCGCCGAGGAAGAGGGCGCGATGGCCGCCGGCCTCGAACCCCATGGCGATGATGGCGTCGCAGCCATGGTCCTCCAGCCAGCGCGCCTCGGCGACGGTGGTGGCGGAGGAGATGATCTTTGCGCCCGTCGCCTTCACCCGTGCCACGAGGTCCGGCGCCGGCAGGCCGAAATGGAAGCTCACCACCTCCGGGCGCACCTCCTCCACCACCGCGCAGAAGGTGTCGTCGAACGGCGCGCGGGAGGGGGAGGGGACGCTCGCAGCGGGGTCGAGCCCGGCCTCGACATAATAATCGGCCAGCCGCGCCCGCCAGCGCAGCGCCCGCGCCGGATCATCCTGCGGCGGGGTGTGGCAGAAGAAGTTGAGGTTGAGCGGCTTGCCGGGGAGGCCCGCGCGGATCTTCGCCACCGCCGCCTTCAGATCGTCCGGCGCGTACATGGCGCAGGGCAGGGAGGCGAGGCCGCCGGCCGAGCCCACCGCGATGGCAAGTTCCGGCGAGCCGGGTCCAGCCATGGGGCCGAGCAGGATGGGGTGCTCGATGCCGAACAGATCAAGGATGCGCCGGTCCGGCCAGCGGGCGGCGGCAATGGGGGCATCGGGCGTGGCGGCGTTCATGGCGTTGTCTCCCGAGGGGTTGCCGCCATTATCGCGCTTCCAACAATCATTGAAATTGAAACATTCTGATATTAACGTTCACTTCTGATGATGGATTTGCGCGATTTCCGCTTCCTGGAAGCCGTGGCCGACACGGGAAGCGTCACCCGTGCCGCCGGGCGGCTCGGCTGCGTTCAGTCCAACGTCACCACCCGGCTGCGGAAGCTGGAGGAGAGGCTCGGCCAGAAGCTGGTGGAGCGCATCGACGGCCGCATGGTGCCCACGGCGGCGGGGGTGCTGGCGCTGGACTATGGCGCGCGGATCGTCCGCCTGTCGGAAGAGGCCGAGAAGCGCCTGCGTTCGGCAGCCGAGGCTTTCCCGCCGCTGCGCCTCGGCACCATGGAGACCACCGCCGCTGTGCGCCTGCCGCCCCTGCTGAAGGCGGCGCGGGCGAAGCTGCCGGACCTGCGCCTGTCCATCACCACCGGCACCAGCGGCGAGCTGGTCGCGGCGCTCGGGCGGGGTGACATCGATCTCGCCTTCGTGGCCGAGGAGGCGGCGGAGGCGCGCTTTGCCAGCGTGCCGCTGTTCGAGGAAGAGCTGGTGGAGGTGCTGCCCGTCGGCGGGGCGGCGGAGGCGGCGGCCGTCGTCTTCCGCGCGGGCTGCTGCTACCGCGCACGCTTCACCGAGGCGTTCGGCGAGTTGCCGTTACTGGAACTCGGCACCCTGGACGGCATCATGGGCTGCGTCGCGGCCGGGCTCGGGCGCACGCTTCTGCCGGCGGCGGCGGTGGAGCGCTGGCGCCGGGCGGGGGAGGTGGAGACGCGGCCCCTTCCGAACGGCCGGGGGCGGGTGCGCACGCTGGCGCTGTTCCGCGCGGCCAGCCCGTCCCGCCGCTCCATTGATGCCCTGATTGCCCTCGCCGGTTTCTGATCCGCACGTTCGTATTTGAGCAGCCTCGCGCGATCGTGCGCAGCCGCATGTAACGTCGGACGTCCGAAACGCGAACACGCCCGTAGAAAC
>JAEWBL010000459.1 GCA_023391175.1 Pseudomonadota bacterium | reverse complement strand
GCGTGTGGGCGACGGGGCCGTTCCTGCACAACGGCTCGGTGCCCACCATCTATGACCTGCTCTCCCCCGAGGAGGAGCGGCCGGCGGTGTTCTACGTGGGCTCGAAGCGGCTCGACACCGAGAAGCTCGGTTTCGTGTCCTCCTATGACTCGATCCCCGAGGCCGAGCGCGCCCGCGTGTCCCGCTTCGATACCAGCCTGCCCGGCAATTCCAACCGCGGCCACGCCTTCCCTGCGGGCGCGAAGCTTTCGCCCGAGGATCGGTACGCCATCATCGAATATCTCAAGGTCCTGGAGGGCCCCGATGTCCGTCCCTGAGGCCGCGGCGCGCGTGCGCCCCTACACGCCCTATCTCGACAAGCTCGCCGCCGTCCGCCCCGCAGAGCGCTGGCCGCTGGCGCGGGGCTGGATCGCCAGCGAGCCGCGCCCCTTCTTCGCGGAACTGCGCGCCCATGCGCCGGTCTACGAGACCAGCGAGGTGACGCTCGTCGCCAAGCGCGCGGACGTGATCGAGATCCTGTCGGTGCCCAAGGTGTTCACCGTCGATCTCTACAAGCCCAAGATGGGCGACTTCATGCTCGCCATGGACGAGACGGTGGTGAACTACCGCGACAAGTCCGTGATGCGCGCAATCCTCGCCTGGGACGATTTGCCGAAGATCCGCGCCACCGTCGCCGAGGTGGCCGACGAGGCGCTGAATACGGCGGGGTCCGAGATCGAGGCGGTGCAGAAGCTGGCGCGGCTCGTGCCCCTGCGCATCGTGCAGCGCATCTTCGGCATCAAGGGCCCGGACGCCGACCTGCTGGAGTGGTCCTATGCCAACCAGATGGACCAGTTCAACAACCTGCCCTACGACGACCGCCCGGACGCCGCCGCCATCCACCAGGCGGCGGAGGACAGCCGGGTGAAGCTGCGCGCGCTGTTCGCCCAGCTCATCCCGGCGCGCATCGCCGAGATCAAGGCCGGCACCGCGCCGGACGACAGCCTGACCCGCATCCTGAGCCTGAACCTGCCGGCGGCGGACCATTTCGGCATGGACCGGGTGGTCATCAACATCGGCGGCCTGCTCATCGGCGCCATCGAGACCACGGCGGAAGCCGCCATCAACGCTTTGGCCGAACTCTTCGCCCGGCCGGAAGTGCTCAGCGATGCGCGGGGGGCGGCCAGGGCCGGCGATGACGCGGTGTTCGACGGCTATGTGTGGGAGGCGCTGCGCTTCTCGCCCATCGTCGCCTTCATGTTCCGCGAGGCGGCCTCCACCTACACCCTCGCCAAGGGCACGGCACGGGAAAAGGTGCTGGGCACAGGCACGGTGGTGCTGCCACTCAGCCTCTCCGCCATGTTCGATCCCGATTTCGTGCCGGAGCCGGACGCCTTCAAGCCGGACCGGCCCTTCCACACCTATCTGCATTTCGGCTACGGGCACCACGAATGCCTCGGCCGCTACGTGGGCGGCACCATGATCCCGGAGATCGTCAAGCGCGTGCTGCTGCGCCCCGCCGCCCGCCCGCTGGCGCCGGTGGACATGGCGGGCACGCCCTTTCCCCAGACCTATCGCATCGGGCTGACCTAAGGGCCTATAGTCGGGGGCATGGCTCCTGTCCCCGACGTCCCTCCCGCGCTCTGCCAGCCCGCGCCCGCCGCGAAACCTGCGGCTACAACTGCGGCAAAACCTGCCGCAAAGCCCTCGGGCAAGGCGCAAGAGGCGCGGCAGGAGGCGGGGCAGGCGGCGGTGGCGAAATTCGGCGAGACGCTGTTCTATCGGGCGGGCGACGACCTCTTCGCCTTCCCCGCGCGCTATGCCCTCGCGCCACCGGAGCTTGGCCTCATCGGCTGCGTCATCCGCAGCCGGGAAACCGCCTTCGCCTTCCCCCTCTCGGACATGGCCGCCGCCATGGAGGCCCATGCGGCAACGCCCGGCGTCGCGCCTCCGCGTGCGGAAGTCGCCGCAGCGGGGGATGATCCCACCATCCGCGTCACCGCCTTCTACCTCGGCCCCCACCCCGATTTCGCCGGCATGACCAAGACCATCGCCACCGTGCGCCGGGAGGATAAGCGGCAGGGCTTCCTCAACGATCTGGAGCGGTTTCCGGCGGCGGGGGGTGACTATCTGGTCCGCATTTCCGAGGACCGCGGCGTGCTCGCCCGCTTGCCGGCGACCCCGGACGCCGCCGACGCCCGCGCGCAGCTCTGGTTCCAGACGCCCGTCTGGTCCGCCGCCGTGGAGGTGCCGGCAAGCGCCCTGCCCCGCTGGGACACCATCCACGCCGCCATCGACGCCTTCGTGGCGCAGCATCTGGTGAAGGGCTATTTCAAGCGCTAGAGCGCGATCCGAGCGGATTGAATAAATCCGCTCGGTGAATCGCCCTCTTACTCCAAGAAAGAGAACGCGTGATCCGATCTGATTGCGATGCAATCAGATCGGCGCGTGCTCTAGCGCCACCCGATACCAGCCACCCGCGCAACAAAGTTTTGATTCCAGCGCCCGTTCCCGGTAAGCCTCGCCGGCTGGAGGGCGCGCCGGAAGCCTGCGATGCGGGCGGATCGGCCCGCGCTCTCCGTCCCCGAGTTGGAGGGGCGTTTCATCCGGCGGACGGACTTCATCCGCCAGGGCGTCGCGCTCCAGATGCGCGAACGCCAATGACACACAACGACGCTCCCCTCTCCGACGCTCCGATCTCCAGCGCTCCCCTGTCTCTGGCCGATCTGCGGTCCGAGATCGACCGCATCGACGCGGCCATGCACCAGCTGCTCATGGAGCGCAGCGAGATCATCGACCGCCTCGTGCAAGTGAAGCACACGCAGGGCACCGAGGGCGGCTCCGCCTTCCGCCCCGCCCGCGAGGCGGACATGATGCGCCGGCTTGTGGAGCGCCATCACGGCCTGCTGCCCCTCGACACGGTGGAGAGCATCTGGCGCGTCATCATCGCCACGTTCACGTACGTCCAGGCGCCCTATTCCGTGCATGCCGACCTGTCCGGCGGCGAGGCGCCCATGCGCGACAGCGCGCGCTTCCACTTCGGCTTCACCGTGCCGTTCCTGCCCCATATGGGCGCCCGCGGCGTGATCGACGCGGTGGCCGGCTCGCGCGGCGATCTCGGCCTGCTGGCCGCCGCTCCCTCTCCTTCCGCCGCCGATCCCTGGTGGACGGCGCTGGAGGCGGAAGGCGCACCCAAGATCATCGCCCGCCTGCCCTTCGTGGAGCGCGACGACCACCCCGCCGGCCTGCCGGTGTTCGTGGTCTCCCACCCCATCGCGGATGCTGCCGTGCGCGAGGTCCGCGTCTATTCGCTGCGCGTGACGGGATGGAGCGCGGCCGCCGGCCGTGCCATACCCGCCTTCGCCGAGGTGGTGGTGGCGCCCGATGAAGCCCTCGACGGCGCCGCATTGCTGGTGTCCCTGCCCCCCGGCCATGGCGTGGACGAGGTGACGGGCCCCCTCACTGACGCGGGCGCGGGCATCCGCGCCGTCGCCGAGGTGGGCAGCCACGCCGCCACCCACAAGGTGGAGCGCGTCTCCGCCCGGCCGTGAAGAAAGATCGTCTGGAGTTACCTGAGATGTCCGCCGTGCTGAACGACCCCATCCCCACCGGCCGGCCCGAGCCGAAGCCGGGCGTGCTCGCCATCGAGGCCTATGTGCCCGGCAAGAGCCACGCGCCGGGGGTGGAGAAGGTGTTCAAGCTCTCCTCCAACGAGACCCCCCTCGGCCCGAGCGAGAAGGCCCTCGCCGCCTTCGCCGAGGCCGGCCGCCGGCTGGAAGACTATCCCGACGGCTCTGCCAGCGCGCTGCGCCAGGCCATCGCCAAGGCCAACGGGCTTGATCCCGACCGCATCATCTGCGGCGCCGGCTCGGACGAGATCCTGAACCTCGTGACCCACACCTATGTGGCGGCGGGGGACGAGGTGATCTATTCGGAGCACGGCTTCCTCGTCTACAAGATCGCGACGCTCGCCGCCGGCGGCGTACCGGTGGTGGCCAAGGAGCGCGACCTCACGGCCGATGTGGACGCGATGCTCGCGCTGGTGACGCCGAAGACGCGCCTCGTCTTCCTCGCCAACCCCAACAACCCGACCGGCACATACATCCCGTTCGACGAGGTCAAGCGG
>JAEWBL010000453.1 GCA_023391175.1 Pseudomonadota bacterium | reverse complement strand
GGGCGGCGTGCAGTCCTACTGGGTGGGTGAGGGCACCTCCGTCACCCCCACCAAGCCCAAGTTCCGGCTGATCGAGCTCGACCTCAAAAAGCTCATGTCGAGCATGTACGTCACCGACGAGATGCTGCGCGATGCGGCGGTGCTCTCCACCATCGCCATGCAGGCCTTCTCGGAGGAAATCGCCTTCATGACGGAGGACTCCGTCTATCGCGGCTCCGGCGCTGGCATGCCCCTCGGCTTCCTGAACGCTCCGGCCAAGGTGACCGTGGCCAAGGAGACCGGGCAGGCGGCGAAGACCATCGTCTACGAGAACATCCTCAACATGTGGTCGCGCCTTTGGGGGCGGTCGCGGTCGAACGCGGTCTGGTACATCAACCAGGACGTGGAGCCCCAGCTCTACAGCCTGTCGCAGGTCATCGGCACCGCCGGCGTGCCGGTCTACCTGCCGCCGAACGGCATCTCCGGCAACCCCTACGGCATGCTCTTCGGTCGCCCGGTCATCCCGGTGGAATATGCCGAGACCCTCGGCACCGAGGGCGACATCTCGCTCGTCGACATGTCCCAGTATGTGCTGGCCGACAAGGGCGGTGTGCAGGCGGCTTCCTCCATGCACGTCGCCTTCCTCACCGACGAGATGGTCTTCAAGATCAGCTACCGCGTCGACGGCGAGCCGATCTGGCACGCCCCGCTCACCCCCTACAAGGGCGCCAACACCCAGTCGCCCTTCGTCACCCTCGCCCCCCGCTGAGGGTAATCCGGGCGCGGCTCCCGCCGCGTCCGGTCCCCGCCCCATTTCCACCGGGCCGCTGGTGTGGCCCATCTTTCACAGGAAAGGCCACTCACCATGGCTCGTCAGTTTTCTCTCCCCGCCCAGGCGAAGCCCATCTCCGCGCTCGAGCCCGCCGCCGCCGCGGCCGGCCGCACCGGCAGCTACGTCTCGCTCAAGAATGCCCACAAGGCCTACGTTGTCGCGCACATCACCCAGGGCAACGCGGCAACCATCGCGCTGTCGCTCTCGCAGGCGACCAGCGTCGGCGGCGCCAACGCCAAGGCTGTCGGCAACGTCATGCCCATCTGGTCCAATCTGGACGTGGCGGCCAGCGATGCCCTCGTCGCCCGCACGGCGGCGGCCTCCTACACCACCGACGCCGGCGTGAAGAAGAAGATCGTCATCTTCGAGATCGTGCCCGAGGCGGTGCTGGACGTCGCCAACGGCTTCGATTGCCTCGCCGTGGTCACCGGCGCGTCCAACGCCGCGAACATCACCTCGGCGCAGATCATCGTCGTGCCCGGCCGCTACCAGCAGGCGACCCCGCCCTCGGCCCTCGTCGACTGATCCCCAGCGGGCTGGCCAAGTCCTCCCACGACCGCCGGCCCGCATCTCTTCTCTCCGAACCGTCTGAAAGACGGCCGCAAGTACGGCCGGCAAGGAGACCCCCATGGGTACCAAGAGCAAATACGGCCCCGGCCGCATCCTGACCTATTCGGATGACGCCACCTTCGAGACCACGGGCCGCCTCGCGCCACTGGTCTACAATGACGACTTCCTCGGCGCGGGCCGTCTCGTGGTGCCGGCCGCCGGCTCCGCCGAGAGCGGCATGGACTGGGTCAAGAAGATCGTCGGTGCCGCCCCGCCCACCGTCGCCGGCGTGGCCTCGGGCGTCGGCGGCCAGGTGGCCTGTGCGCTCACCGCCACCTCCGAAAAGCAGGACGCGGTGCTCTACTGGGGCGACCAGAAGGCCCTCGACATCACCAAGGGCCTCGTCTTCGAGACGCGTATCCGCCTGTCGGTGCTGCCCAGCGTCGCCGGCGTGCAGGCCGTCGCCGGCCTCTGCTCCGACTGGATCGACGGTCCGGACAACAACACCTGCTATGCGCAGTTCCAGGCCAACGGCTCGGGCCTGCTCTATTTCCGCGCCTTCGACGGCAGCACTCCCACCTCCGTCTCCACGGGCGTGACGCTGACCACGGCGGACTGGGCCATCCTGCGCATCGATGCTTCGGATGTGACCAACATCCGGTTCTATGTGAACGGCAAGCAGGTATCGGCCGAGAACGCCGTCAACTTCGCGGCCACCGGCACCCTCGCGGTGCTCCAGCCCTACAACGGCGTCTACAAGCCCTCCGGCACCGGCGTCGGCAGCATCGTCACCGATTACGTCCGGGCCTGGCAGAACCGCTGATCCTGACGCCCGCCGGCATCCCGGCGGGCGCATTTCCTTCCGGAGGCTGCCGTGGCCCGCGCCATCAATCTTCAGACCGCCGCCGCAACGATCCCCAGCGGCAACAGCCAGAGCGATGTCATCAACGTGGCGCCGCTGGTGCCGGTCGGCATCATTCTGCCCGCCGCTTGGACCGCCGCGGCGCTCACCTTCCTCGTGAGCGTCGACGGCAACAACTTCTATCCGCTGCAGGACATGTCGGCAGAGGTCTCGGCAGTGGTCACCGCCGGCCAGTACATGGCGCTCGATCCAGCCATCTTCATCGGCATCATCGCGTTCAAGCTGCGCTCCGGCACCGCCGCCCTGCCGGTGAACCAGGCCGCCGACCGCACTTTCATGCTTGTCAGCAAGGTCTGAGTCGTGGCGGCCGACATCATCACCACCATCGTCACGCCGGCCGGCAGCGCGGACCTCGTCGAGCTGGCCGACGTCAAGGCCGAGCTTGGCCTGTCGGGCACCGGCGATGATGCATGGCTCAACAAGGTCATCGCGCGCGCCAGCGCGGCTGCGGCGCAATATTGCAACCGCACGCTCGTGTCGGAGGTGGTGAAGGACGAATTCTGGCCGGCGCGCGACGGCTTCCCCTGGGTGCTGCCGGGCGGCGTTGCGCCCCTGCAACTCTCCCGCTGGCCTGTGATCGCGATCGGCTCCGTTACCGAAAACGGCGTGGCCCTTGCCAACCCGGACGATTACCGCCTCGATGCCCGCGCGGGCCATCTGACCCGGCTCGATGGCAACGGCTGGCCCCGCAAGTGGCCGGCCTTGCCCATCGCGGTCCAGTACACCGCCGGCTATGCCCCGATCCCGGCGGACCTGCAGGACGCCGTGATCCGCATGGTGAAATCCCGCTGGTTCATGCGCCAGCGCGACCCTCTGCTGCGGCAGGAGGAGACGCCCGGCGTCTATTCCGCCACCTATTGGGTCTCCACGGGCGCCGACGGCGCCATCACGCCAGATGTCTCCGACCTTCTCGACAATTACCGCGTCCCGGTCGCCTTCGCATGACGCCGGAACAGGCCATCTCCGCCCTCGACCGTCACCTCGCCGCCGGCGGGCAGGATGCCGTGCTGCGCCGCTGGACCGGCAGCGGTTCCGCCCGCGCGCCCATCGACGTGCCGGTGCGCGTCCGCGCCCAGGACTATCGGGTGGAAGAGCTGGTGGGCGGCATCGAGCAGGGCGACACCCGGGTCATCCTTTCGCCCAGCCAGATCCTTGCCGCCGGCTGGCCCGGCCCGCAGGGCTGGCCCCGCAATGGCGACGCCATCGTCATCGACGGGCGCGAGCGCAGCATCATCTCGGCGCCGCCGCAGGTGGTGAATGGCGTGGTGGTCCGCTTCGACATGGTGGTGCGCGGCTGATGGCCATCCGCTCCCGGATCACGCCCATCAACCGGGACGTAATGCTGCGCCTGTGCCCGACGCTGGATCCGAAGGAGCGCTCCCGCCGCATCGCCGCCTATGCGCGGGATGCGCTGGCTGAGGCGCAGGAGGTGAACCGACAGGCGTCGGGCGGCGTGCCCGGGCATACCACCTTCGTCGACGGCCGCGAGGGCGCGCCGCTGGAAAGCGTCAACCCCGACACCGGCGTCATCGTCTTCCGCTTCGAGCTGGTGACCGACCTGCTCGCTTGGATCGACCGGACCTTGCAGGCCCATTCGCCGGCGCGCAGCGGGCGCTACCAGCGCTCCCATGTACTCATCGCCGACGGCACGGCCGTGGACGCCGAGGGGCCTGTCCCTGAGGCCTCCGAATATGTGTTCGTGAACACCCAGCCTTACGCGCGCAAGATCGAGCGCGGGCTGTCCCGGCAGGCGCCGGACGGCGTCTATGAGGCCGTGGCGGCGCTGGCATCCAAGCGCTTCGGCAATGTCGCCCGAATCCGCTTCGGCTTCCGCTCCCCCTTGTTCGGCGACATCGACGCATGGGCCTCGCGCACCGGCATGAAGTCGCCGCAGGCCTCCCGCAATCGCCCCGGCGCCCAGCGCCGCGCCTGGCTGAACCGCCAGCCCGCCATCGTCGTCACGAGGTGATCCTTTGGCCTCCTTCGCCGTCATGGCCGCCGTCAACGCCCGGCTCGATGCCGTCTGGAGCCGCACGCCCGTGCGCTACCCCAATGCGGCGGACGCGGCGGACGGCATACAGGTGCCCGCGGACAAGAGCCCCTTCCTCGCCGTGCAATACCCGCTGGCGGATGAGGAGCAGATCACCGTCGGCGCGCCCGGCCACAACGTGTTCCGCGAAGAGGGCGTGATCCGCTTCGTGCTCCAGATCCCGCGCGGGGCCGGGGTCGATGAGTATTCCGGCTGGCTCGATGAGCTCCGCGCCGCCTTCCGCGGCAAGCAGTTCGGCGGCGTCACCACCTATGCGGCGTCGCCCGCCACCCTCGACGATCGCAATGAGGACGGCGGCTATTGGGCCCTGTCCTGCGCCATTCCCTACAAGTTCGACCTCTTCGGCTGATCGGCACCGCCGCGCGCCGCGCCTTCCCCTTCATGCGCCCCTGATGGCCTTTCCCGGAGCCCTTCCATGGCTGAACTTCAGAACACGAACCAAGTCGCCTTGGCCAAGGTGCGTGAGACGACCTTCGGTGTGATCCCCACCTCGCCGGCCTTCACCGCCCGCCGTCAGACCTCCTCGGGCCTTGCTGCGAACCCGAAGACGGTCGTCTCCAATGAGATCCGTAGCGACCGTCAGGTGCGCGATCTCATTCTGGTGTCGCAGGAAGCGGGCGGCGACGTCGGCGGCGAACTCGCGTTCAATGTGCCGGATGACGATTTCGAGGAGGTGCTGCAGGGCACCTGGTCCAACAATCCGTCCATCACCGTCGTCACTTCCGACACCGAGATCAGCGACCTCACCACCACCACCCTCACCGTCGCCGCCGGCGGCGCGACCTTCGTGGCGGGCATGCTGGCGTTGCTGTCGGGTTTCCCTACCGCCGGCAACAACAAGGTGGGGCGGGTTGCGTCCTCCACCAGCACCACCATCGTCTTCCCGGCCTCCACCTTCACCGCCGAGAGCGGGCCCATCCCCGTCGGTGCCAACGTGCGCGTCGTCGGCTTCGCCGGCGCCTCGGGCGATCTGGTCGCCGCCGCCTCCGGTCTCACCTCTACCGCGCTGGATTTTACCACGCTTGGTCTCTCCGCCGGGGAGTGGGTGCGCCTCGGCGGCGCTTCCGCCGGCAGCCAGTTTGCGACGGCCGCCTGCAACGGCTGGGCGCGCGTCTCGGCCGTTGCCGCCCATGCGCTCGCCTTCGATGTGCTCCCGACCGGCTGGACTACGGATTCCGGCACGGGCAAGACCATCGAGGTTTACACCGGGGATTTCCTCGTCAATGGCTCCACGAAGCGCTCCAGCACCTTCGAACGCCAGTATCTGACCCACTCTCCCGTCACCTACGAATATCTGACGGGCCAGACCGCCGATCAGATGAAGCTCACGCTGGCGACACAGGCCATCGCCACCTATTCCATGACGTACATGGGCAAGGCGGGCCAGGTGCAAACGTCCCGCGTGTCCGGCGCCAGCGACATCGCGGCGCCCGCGACCGACGTCCTCAACACGTCGTCCAACGTCGGCCGCATCGGCTTCAATGGGGCGGAGGTGACCGGGCCGAACTACATCATGTCGGCGGAGATCGACGTCAATAACAACCTGCGGCGCCAGAGCGCCATCGGCTCGATTGGCGCCGTCGGCACCGGTAACGGCGAATTCTCGGTCACCGGCACGCTGGACACCTATTTCGGCGACCCCTCCATCTATCAGGCCGTCATCAGCAACACGGCCACCAGCTGCGATTTCCGCGTCGGCCGGGCGGACGGCAACCGGTCCACCTACGTGTTCGACCTGCCGCGCATCAAGCTCTCCGGCGGCTCGCCCGAGGTCGGCGGCAAGAACCAGGACGTGTCCATCAAGGCGACCTTCCAGGCCTACCGGCACCCGACCCTCGGCTACACCATCAGCATCGGCCGCTTCTGGTACCTGCCGAGCTGATCGCCCAGGCCGCCACCTTCTCACTACGCCGGGCCGCCGGCGCGCCCTCCTCCCAGCCCCTCAAGGAATGACCATGGACCTCGCCAAGATCCGCGAAGCCGGCGCCCGCATCCGCACCGGCGCCTGGGTGAAGGATATTCCCGTCGCCGGTTTTCGCGGTGTCGCCCTGCGCGTCCGTGGCAACGGCAATGCCGACCTGCGCAAGCTGCGCGAAAAGCTCGTGGCCGATGCCATGGCCACGCAGAAGGCGCCGCTGCCGTCCGCGACGCTGGAGGCGATCAACGAACGCCTTATCGTCGAGACCATCCTGCAGGACTGGAATCTCACCGATGGCGCCGAGCGCGTGCCCTGCACGCCGGAAAAGATCACCGAATTTCTCGCCGATCCGGACCTCGGCCCGCTGCTCCGCGAGGCCGTGAGCTGGGCGTCCGATCAGGTGGCCGAAAACGGCGCCGCCGAACTCGAGGCCGCCGCGGGAAACTGACCGCCGCCCTGGTCTGGCGGCTGGACTGGGGCGGCAGGGCCGAGGCCATCTGTGCCGCGCACCGGGCGGCGGGGCGGGACATCTCCACCCTGCCGTTCATGCAGAACAAGGTCGAGGTCCGCCCCGATCTCACCTTCACCTGGCGGGCCTTCCACGATCTGTCCGGCGACCGGCCCATGGGAATGTCCGTCGGCCGCATCCCCTTCACCGCCATCGACCGCTATGCCGCGCGCTTCGGCATCGATGCCCGCGACGACTTCGAGCGGTTCATGTTCCTGATCCGCGCGATGGACGTGGCGTTCGTGGAATGGGCGGGAAAGCAGACGGGGTGAAGTCGGCGGTGCGCGATTCGGAGCGGCTGCGGGGCGCGGGGGGTACCCTAAGCAATGTTTAGGGTACTCGGTCGGGAGCGTTCCTTGGGTGCATGGCAAAGGGTGTCGGCAGTAGAGACCCCCTTGCCCCCCCCGAAGCGATACCCTCGACAGTTTCGAGGGTATCCCAAAGGGGGGTGCATACTAGTGCCCCCCCTTTGAAGGACCTAAGCAGTCTTTAGGGCCTTGCCATTGCGGCGCTAGACGGCTTGGCCGCGCCCCAAATGGACCTGATGTCCATAGTGTGGATATCAGGTTTGGATCTAACATCCGTAATGTGGATGTTACCTCGCTCGTCGCCGCCAAGCGTGCGGCCCGAAATGACCGTTGATAGTGCCGACGGTCAATTTTCCATGCGATGGATCTGGCGCTTGTGAAGTAAGGGGGGGGTGATTATCTCCCCGCCTTGTATCCGCTTTCATAACGTTGCGCGCGATCTTCAAGAATTATTCTGGTCATAGCTTTAATGGCACAATCGTTTGACATGATTTCGTTATATGGAAACTGACGCTTGCATTCTTCCTTTATTAAGTCTGCTTTTTGTTTTCCATCCAGAGGATCTTTTCCACCCAAAAGTCCGACAAGAAAAAGTAGAACAAAACCCAGTCCCAACACGACCAGCAGAATTTTTCCAGCGCGCATTTTATGCCCCCCAAAGTGAGGGCGGCACCATAGCAAAGCTTCAACCTGAGGTGGAGTGCCTTCGGGAATATGGGTCCGCCCTCCGACCCTCATTACTGGTGAGGGTCACCTATTTCGGCAGATAGCCGCGCTCGCGCAGCCAGTCGCTGAGAATCTTTGCGATCAGCGAGGAGATAGACCTCGCATCGTCCTTTGCGGCTCGGGTCAGAGCTTCCCGGACGTCTGGTTCAAGGCGAATGCCGAGCGGTGTGGTCTTGGCCATGGCTACAATCGGCTACATTTGCAGTTGACGATGTAGGCGACTGTAGTCATATTGCAGTTGTAAAGCAATCGGCCGCGTAAGGTGCTGGAACACCCCACGCGGCCTTGACCCCGCCACGGAGGTACCCATGGCAAAGGCTGACAGCACCCATATCACAAATCAGTCGCTCCCGGTTCCGTTCGAGCATCAGCCCGAACTGCGGGTGCTCATGATGTTCCCGTCCCTCCCGCCGGGCCACATGACCTTTCCGGTGCCCAATGACCGATTTGAGCCGCATCTGCGACAGGGCGAGCTGGCCGTCGTGGATATGGCCGATCATCGGCCAGCCCATGGCGAGCTGTTCCTGATCTCCTTTCCGGCGCCGCGCTCCAGCAGCGGCCTCGCCTATGAGATCGTCCAGATGCGGTCCCGGCGCATGGGCAATCCGGGCGCGGAGGGTGTGGCGCCAGTCATTGGCTGGACGGCCTGTTTCTGGATGCCGCCGACCAACCGCGAGGAATATCAGCGCCTGCTCCGCGCCGGCCAGACGGGCACCTGCGACGGGCCGTACAGCGAGGCCTACGCCACATCTAGGTTGGTGGGGCGCATCGTCGGCATCTTCACCCCGGCGGTCGACGCCGCCCGCGCGATGAACTGAGTCGAATTGGCTTGAACCGCCGCAACGGCTTGTGAATATTGAGGTCTGCGCCGCGAATCGCTTCGCCGATCTCCCGCGCATCACCCCCATATCGAAATTCCCCTGCGCCAAGGGGATTGGCGCGACTTCCGAGCTTCATGGGCTCCGGCAGTCGCATTGCGACTACCCACTCGCGTCTGGGTCTTGGCGGGCCGGACGCCCATGAAGGCTAGAGGATGACCACCATGCAGACTTCAAATGCCATGACGCCCTTCCAGTTCGAGGGCGAGGACGTGCGCCTGCTCGACCGCGACGGTGAGCCCTGGTTCGTGCTCGCCGATGTGTGCCGCGTGCTGGAAATCGGAAACCCGTCCGATGCGGCTGCCCGGCTTGATGACGATGAGAAAATGACCCTCGACAATATCGAGGGTCATTCTGGTCGCCGCGGCGGGGCACAGTTTTTCACCATCATCAACGAATCGGGCCTCTACAGCCTGATCCTCACCAGCCGCAAGCCGGCGGCGAAGCGCTTCAAGAAGTGGGTCACCTCGGAAGTGCTCCCTACCCTCCGTC
>JAEWBL010000435.1 GCA_023391175.1 Pseudomonadota bacterium | reverse complement strand
GGGCAGGGGACGGATGCGGAAGGCGGCGCGCAAGGCGTTCGAGGACATCGCGGTCACCGCCCGTTCCGGCGGGGAGATCGCCACCCTCGCCCCGCTTCTTTGCCGGCTCACGCGCAGCTATGTCGGCGCAGCGGCGGTGGCCCTGTTCTGGATGGATGAGGAGGGCCGGCCGGTCGGCTTTCACCACGAGGACAGCCCGGCCGACGCGCGCGACCTGTTCGCCAACGAGTTCCACCGGCTGTTCGTCGGTCCGGAAGAGATCAACGTCGCCTCCCTGTCGCGCAGGGGCGGGCAGAATGTCGGGCATCTCATCGACCCGCCGGCGAGCTACTACCGCTCCAACACCTACAATCTGCTGGTGCGTGCGAGCGGCCATCACCACGCGCTGGACCTGCGCGTGGATATCGCGGGCCGCGCCCGCATCGTCATCCTCGCCTTTCGCGAGCAGGGGCGGCCGTTCGGCATGGAGGAGGCGATGCTGCTCCAGCGGCTGGAGGCCGTCCTCGCAAGGGCCCCGCAGGCCGCCGTGGCCGAGCGCTGGGTGGCACGTGCTCCCCAGGGGCACCTCGTGGTGGATGCCGATGCCCGGACCCTCCGCTTCCTCGATGCCGCGGGAGCCGGAATGCTGTCGCACTGCTCCCTGGTGGGGCAGGGCGTGCGCCTGGCCGGGACACCCGGCGTGGCGCCCCACTTCGTCGCCGACCTGTGCCGTGCCGCGCGGAACACGCGCCTGCCTTCCAGCGGCTTCGCCCTGGTGCCGTCAGGGCGGCTCGCCATGTGCGCGCAAGAGATGCGCGCGCCCTCGGAGGCCGGCACGGGGGCCTTCATCGTGACCCTGGAGCAGCAGGTGCCCCTGTCGCGCGCGGCGCTGGACATGGTGATGGAGACGCGGCTCTCCCCGACCCAGAAGCAGCTCGTCGTCGCTGCGGCGCGCGGCCAGCGGCGGAGCGAGGCGGCGGCGGACCTGGGGGTGAGCCCGGAGGCCCTCAAGAAGCATCTTGCAGCCGTCTATTCCACGCTCGACCTTCACGGCTGGGAGGACATCGCCGATCGCGTCCGCAGCCATGCCGCCCCCTGATGGGGCTCCCCCCGCCCCCCGTGGCGAGATCCTGCTGTGCCATGGGGGCATTCCGTTTCGCCGGCGGGCGCGATATGAGCGTCGGCAAGACCAATGCACAGCGAAACGCCCATGCCCGAAACGCGAATGCCCGAAACATCCACCTCCCCTGATCCGAAGGTCGCCCTCGTCACCGGTGCGGCGCGGGGCATCGGCCTTGCCGTGGCCCGCAAATTCCTCGCCGACGGCTGGCGGGTGGCGCTGCTCGATATCGAGTCCGCGCTGCTGCACGAGGCGGTCGCCGCTTTGGCGGAACCGGAACGCACCCTTGCCATCGTGT
Organism: Pseudomonadota bacterium; assembly: GCA_023391175.1. Classification (GTDB taxonomy): domain Bacteria; phylum Pseudomonadota; class Alphaproteobacteria; order Rhizobiales; family Xanthobacteraceae; genus Xanthobacter. The sequence goes on along the minus strand of JAEWBL010000435.1, from coordinate 1,523 downwards.
GCGACGTGGCCGATGCGGCGGCGGTCTCGGCCGCGGTGCACGCGATCGACGCCCGGTTCGGCCGGCTCGACGCGCTGGTCAACAATGCCGGCGTCGCCGTGTTCAAGCCGATCCTCGAGACCTCGGACGCGGAGTGGAGCCGGGTGCTCGACGTCAATTTGTCCGGCCCGTTCCACTGCACCAAGGCCGCCGCGCCGCTGATCGCCCGGCAGGGCGGCGGCGCCGTCGTCAACATCACCTCCATCTCGGGGCTCAGGGCCTCGACCCTGCGGGCGGCCTACGGCACCAGCAAGGCCGCGCTCGCCCACCTCACCAAGCAGCTCGCGGTGGAACTCGCCGGCATCGGCATCCGCGTCAACGCGGTGGCACCGGGGCCGGTGGACACCGCAATGGCGAAGGCGGTGCATTCGCCCGCGATCCGCGCCGATTATCACGACGCCATCCCGCTCGCCCGCTACGGTCTGGAGGAGGAACTGGCCGAGGCGGTGCTCTTCCTGTGTGGCGAGAAGGCGAGCTACATCACCGGACAGGAGCTGGCCGTGGACGGCGGCTTCGATGCCGCGGGCATCGGCCTGCCAACCCTGCGCGGCGCCGCCCGCCGCGGCTGAGCGTTCGCTCGACGGACGCGGGGGCGGGGCGCGCCATCAGGAGCGCCTTGGCGGCTTTCCCTTCGGCCTTCCTTCGGATGCGTTCGGGCGTCGGCCCTTCTGCGGGCGCTCGCTCTTGCCCTGACCCGGCGGCCGGGCCTCGCGCGGCTTCTCGAACGCGGCTTTCCCCTCGAACCCGGTCTTGCTCCGCTCCGCCCTGCCCTCGGCCGTTTTCCCCGGCGGGGGGCCATTGCGGAATTTCCGGCCGCGCGCCGGCTTCTCGGAAGCCGGCGGAGCGCCGGACGGCCGTCCGCGGGCGGGACGCTGGGACTGGCCCGCCGGCTGGCCCTGCGCCGGCTCGATGATCACATCGTCGCCGTCCGCCCTGCGGGCCGCCTTGCTGAAGCGGTCGGCGGCGGCGAGGCTGACCTCGAAGGCGGTCTCCTCGTCGAAGATGCGGATGACGCCGATTTCCTTGCGCGTCACGTTCCCGCGCCGGCAGATCAGGGGCAGCAGCCACTTGGGGTCGGCATTGTTGCGGCGCCCGACATTGAGGCGGAACCAGACGCTGCCGGCGCCCGACGATCCGCCGAAATCCCGGTCGGCCGCCCGGTCGCGCGCGGCGCGCGGCTCCCCCGGATCGGCGACCTCCTCCGGGGCCGGCAGGCCGGTCCGGTAGAGGCGCACCAGCGCGGCGGCCAGATGCTCCGGCGAGTGTGCGGCGAGCAGGGCAAGGCCGGCGCCGGCATCCTCTTCGTTCGGCTCATCGGTGACCACGGGATCGCGCAGCATGCGCTCGTGGTCGAGCTTGCGGATCTCCTCGGAGGTCGGCGGGCCGGACCATGCGGGCCTGATGCCCAACCCCCGCATCAGATCCTCGGTCTTGCGCCGGCGGAACGGCGGCACCAGCAGCACGCTCACGCCCTTGCGGCCCGC